>JANMVS010000219.1:0-6444 GCA_031392885.1 Verrucomicrobiota bacterium | reverse complement strand
GCCGGGCTTCGAGGCGCTGGTCTTCAAGGCCTCGCGCGGGATCGAGGACATCTACGAGCTCACCTACATCCGCAAGGACGGCAGCCGCTTCCCCGCCGTCGTCTCCGTCACCGCCCTGCGCGACGCGCAAAACGCGATCATCGGCTACCTGCTGATCGGCACGGACAACACCGCGCGCAAGCAGGTGGAGGAAGAACAGAAGAAGCTCGATCAGCGTTTGCGCGACCAGCAATTCTACACGCGCTCACTCATCGAGTCCAACATCGACGCGATCATGACCACCGATCCGCTCGGCATCATCACCGATGTCAACAAGCAGATGGAAACGCTCACCGACTGCACGCGCGACGAGTTGATTGGCGCGCCGTCCAAGAATTACTTCACCGATCCGGAGCGGGCCGAGGCAGCCATCAAGCTGGTGCTGAGCGAAAAGAAGGTCACCAATTACGAGCTCACCGCGCGCGCCCGGGACGGCAAGGAAACGGTGGTCTCCTACAATGCGATGACCTTCTACGACCGGGACCGGCGGCTGCAGGGCGTGTTTGCGGCGGCGCGCGACGTTACCGAGCGCAAACGTCTCGACCGGGCGTTACAGGAATCGAACGTCGAGCTGGAAAGCGCCAAGTCCGCGGCGGAAAAAGCCAACCTGGCCAAATCCAATTTCCTCTCCAGCATGAGCCATGAGCTGCGCAGCCCGCTCAATGCAATC
The DNA here is from genome assembly GCA_031392885.1 of Verrucomicrobiota bacterium. Classification (GTDB taxonomy): domain Bacteria; phylum Verrucomicrobiota; class Verrucomicrobiia; order Opitutales; family Opitutaceae; genus Lacunisphaera. Next base: position 5,735 of record JANMVS010000219.1, on the reverse strand, counting down.
CTCGGCTTTGCGCAACTGATGGAGTCCTCCACCCCGCTGCCGTCGGCCGCCCAGGCGGCCCGCATCGCCCAGATTCTCCAGGCGGGCTGGCATCTGCTGAAGCTGATCAACGAGATCCTCGATCTCGCGGTGATTGAGTCCGGCAAGGTGTCGTTGGCCCTGGAGCAGGTGTCGCTGGGCGAGGTGATGTCCGAATGCCAGGCCATGATGCAGCCAGAGGCGCAGCAGCGCGGCATCCGCATGACCTTTCCCCGGTTCGACCAGCCCGTTTTTGTCTGGGCCGATCGCACCCGCCTGAAGCAGATCATCATCAACCTGCTTTCCAACGCCATCAAATACAACCGGGAGCAGGGCACGGTGGTCGTTGACTGCACCGCGCTCTCCCCTCAACGCACCCGCATCAGCGTCCAGGATTCCGGCGCCGGGTTGAATCCGGAAAAACTTGCGCAGCTCTTCCAACCGTTCAAGCGCCTGGGCCAGGAAGCCAGTGGTGTGGCCGGCACGGGCATCGGCCTGGTGGTCACCAAGCAGCTGGCCGAACTGATGGAGGGCGTCCTCGGCGTGGAAAGCACGGTCGGGGCCGGCAGCATGTTCTGGGTCGAATTGCGTTCCACCGCGGCGCCGGCGCCGGCCGCCAGCGGGGTCGAAGCCGCCACTCAGGCGCAATCGCGCCGGCCGGCCGGCACTCGGCTGCGCACCCTGCTCTATATCGAGGACAACCCGGCGAACATGGAGCTGGTCGAGCAACTCATCGCGCGGCGCCCTGACTTGAGGCTGTTGACGGCGGTGAACGGATCCCTCGGCATCGAGCTGGCCCGGGTTGCCCGGCCGGAGGTGATACTGATGGACATCAATCTGCCCGGTCTCAGCGGGATCGAAGTCCTGAAAATCCTGCGCGAGGACCCGGCCACGTCACACATCCCCGTTGTCGCCCTCAGCGCCAACGCGATGCCCCGCGACATCGAACTCGGCCTTGAGGTCGGGTTTTTCCGCTACCTCACCAAGCCCATCAAGGTGAAGGAATTCATGGAATCGCTGGATGTGGCCATGGAGTTTGCCGAAAAATCGGCCGGGCCGGACAGCCGCAGAGGACAAATCCCGTGATCACGGCCACGGACATTCTCAAGGCCAGCATCCTGATCGTGGACGACCAGGCCGCCAACGTCACCCCTGCTGGAGCAAATGCTGCGCGAGGCGGGCTACGATGCCCTCCCGTCCACGCGGGATCCGTCCACGGTCTGCGAATTGCACCGCCAGGCCATCACCGCCGCCGGCATGGGCGGCGCGGCCGCAATCGAGGCCGAGCGCTGGCTGGCCGAGAAAAGCGGGTAATAACGGCCCCGCCGGAAACAGGCCGGTGGTGGGGTTTTACCTTATCGCTATTCGGTGCAGACAGGCGTTTAATGCTGATCAGACGGACGTTTCGTCCCATTGACGATTCACTGCCCGTGCAACCCAGGGGAGAACGACCGCCGCCGGACGATCTCCCAGATGACTTTGGGAAACGCCAAATTAAATGAAGAACGACCGCCAAAGATTGTCCACCCGCTACCTGGCGGCGCTCCGCCACCACCTCGGCAACAAAAGCCCGGGTAACGGGCACCGGGCGCGTTAAATTCCTTTCACCCCGGAGAAAACCACCAAATGAATCCCTCGAAAAAGATCACCGTCCTGCTGGCCGATGATCATGCCGTCGTGCGGCAGGGCCTGTGTGCGCTGCTGAACACGGACGGGCATTTTATGATCGTCGGTGAGGCGCGGACCGGTCGGGAAGCGGTGCAGATGGCGCAGACCCTCCGGCCCGATGTCATCCTGATGGATATCGCCATGCCGGTGCTCAATGGCTTGGAAGCGACGCGGCAAATCCTCGCCGCCAATCCCGGGGCCAAGGTGGTTATTCTTTCCGCGCACAGCGACGACATGTATGTTGAGAGTATGAGCAAAGCCGGCGTGGCCGGTTTCCTCGAAAAACAGACCTCCGCCGAGATTCTGACCAAGGCGATCCTCGAAGTTGCCAGGGGGAACACGTTTTTCAGCCCGGCCATCGCCAAGCGCCTGCGCAATGACCCCAGCAAGCCGCGCGACCGGGATGGTTTGCTCAAGGCCAACGGCACCCGCCTGACTTCCCGCGAGTCCGAGGTGCTCCAACTCGTGGCCGAGGGTTCGGCCAACAAACAGGTCGCGACGGAACTCGGCATCAGCATCAAGACGGTCGAGAAGCACCGGCAGCACCTCATGGACAAGCTCAACATTCATGACACCGCCGGTCTCACCCGCTATGCCATCTCCGCGGGTGTCATCGAAAGCAGAATCCAGCAGACGATCATCTAGGTCTGGGGGCAGGAGCCTGTCCCGCCACTGGCACTTGCTCCGTTAGGTTTGGGGTGGGCGGGGGTGCCCTCACCCCGCTGGTTTCAGCTTTCGCAGCGCATGCTTCGCGGGGTGGAGCCGGCCGCAACTGAGCCGGGAGGGCGATGCCCGCCGGTATGGGTGGGGCAACACCCTATAGCGGTGAAATCACCCGCCGTGTATGTTTTAAACCCAGCCTTTTTTTTAAATTAAAATCGGTCAGCCCGGCTTGTTCTCATCGGTCATTTCGCCCGCCCTCACCATCGCGCACAACACCACTCGACAATCCGGTTTCCTACCAATAAGAATGCATCCTGCATGAAAACAAAGGGCCTCCAATCCAACTCCCGGGCGACTCGTTTGCCCAAGTGTCCCACCGGCATCCAGGGTCTCGATGAAATCACCGGCGGCGGGTTGCCGCGCGGGCGGCCCACGCTGGTCTGCGGCGGCGCGGGGTGCGGCAAGACGCTGCTGGCCGCGGAATTCCTCGTGCGCGGCGCGGTGCAGTTCGGCGAACCGGGCGTGTTGATGGCGTTCGAGGAGACGGAAAAGGAGTTGAAGGCCAACGTCGCGTCGCTCGGCTTTGATCTGGAGGGCCTGGTCCGGCGCAGAGAAATCGTGGTGGACTACGTCCACATTGAGCGCAGCGAAGTCCAGGAGAGCGGCGAGTATGACCTGGAAGGACTGTTCGTCCGGCTCGGTCACGCGATCGATTCCATCGGCGCGAAGCGCGTGGTGCTCGACACGATGGAAGTGCTGTTCGCCAGCCTGCCCAACGAGGCCATTTTGCGCAGCGAATTGCGCCGGCTCTTCCGCTGGCTCAAGGACAAGGGCGTGACCGCTGTCATCACGGCCGAGCGCGGGCGCGAATCGCTGACGCGGCACGGACTCGAGGAATACGTGTCCGACTGCGTCATCGTGCTCGACCATCGGGTCTATGATCAGATTGCCACGCGGAATCTGCGGGTGGTGAAGTATCGCGGCGCGCTGCACGGCACCAACGAATTTCCATTTCTCATCGGCAGCGAGGGCATCAGTGTGCTGCCCATCACGTCGCTGGGCCTGAATCACAGGGCGTCGAGCGAGCGGATTGCCACCGGCATCCCGCGGCTCGACTCGATGCTGGGCGGGCGGGGGTTTTTTCGCGGCAGCAGCGTTCTGCTCACGGGCACGCCCGGCACCGGCAAGACCATCGTCGCCGCCAACTTTGCCCATGCCGCCTGCCGGCGCGGGGAACGCGCCCTCTTCTTCTCGTTCGTGGAATCGCCCGACCAGATCATCCGCAACATGCATTCCATCGGCTTGCGCCTGGAGCCGATGGTCAAGCGCAGCTTGCTGCGGTTTCACTCGGCGCGGCCCTCGCTCTACGGCCTGGAAATGCACCTGGCCACGATGTTCAAGGAGATCGCCGCGTTTCAACCCCACGTCGTCATCGTGGACCCCATTACCAGCCTGATGGACGCCGGCACCGCCTCCGAAGGCAAAGGGATGGTGACGCGGCTGATTGATTATTTGAAGGCCGGACAGGTCACCTCGCTCTTTACCGGTCTGGCGCACGGCGGCCTAGCGCTGCGACAAACTGATAGCGCCATGTCTTCGCTCATGGACGCCTGGCTGTCGTTGGAAGACTTCGAAGGCAACGGCGAACACAATCGCGTGCTCTACGTGCTCAAAGCGCGGGGCCTGGCGCACTCGAACCAAATCCGCGAGTTCCTGATTTCGGACCATGGCATTGACGTTGTGGATGCCTACATCGGCGCCAGCGGCGTGCTGACCGGCTCCGCCCGCGCGGCGCAAGGGGCCCTCGAAAAAGCCGCCGTGCTGGCCGGCCAGCAGGAGGCGGCCCAGCTCAAGCGCGAAGTGGAGCGCAAACGCGGGGCACTCGAACGGCAAATCAGCGATCTGCGCGCCGATTACGAAGGCGAAGCATTGGAACTGCGGCGCATCGCCGAACAGGTCGGCACGCGCACGTTCGTGCTGGGCACCGAGCGGGCGGAATCAGGCCGCCTGCGCCAGGCGGATATCAAGGTGGCGGCCGGCACGCGGGGCAAACCCCGGCCCGGAAGGAAAAGCTGATGAAAACAAAAACGATCAAACGCCGCGCCCAACTCTGGCAACTGCGCCTTTACGTGATGGACACGACGCGCAAATCGCAGACGGCGCTCGCGAACCTAAGGCAGTTTTGCGAAAGCCACCTCAAGGGCCGCTATCGCATCACGGTGATTGATCTGGTGAAGCATCCCCATCTGGCCAAGGGCGACCAAATTCTGGCGATTCCCACGGTGGTGCGCAGGTTGCCGAAGCCCGTGCGAACCATCATCGGCACCCTTTCCGATCCCGAGCGCGTGCTCGTCGGCTTGGATTTGCGCCCGGCCGCCTAACCAGGATGAAGACCCGCAAGACCAAAAAAAACAGTCGCGCGAAGCCGGCGGCTGCGATGTTCCCGACTATCCAGGCCAAGGACAGATATGTCTTGCGCCTGTTTGTGGCGGGAGCCACGGCCCGCTCGCACCAAGCCGTCCTGCACGTCCGTGAACTGTGCGAATCGACCCTGAAAGGCCGCGTAAAACTGGAAGTGATCGACATCTATCAACAGCCCGGGCTGGCGCGCGCGAACCAGATCGTCGCCACCCCGACGCTCGTCATCGTATTACCCCTGCCGGTGCGCCGGTTCATCGGCAGCCTGACGACCATCGCCGACCTGTTCAGCCTTTTTGATTTGGGCGAAAAAGGTAGAATCGTCCTTTGAAAACTGCCCGGGGACAACCCGCGGCCCGGCCCGCGCCGAGCCGCGAACTCCGCGCCCGTCTCGCGGATGCCGAGGAAACGCTCCGGGCAAGGACGGTATCGGCGCAGGATGTGGTTACGCTCCGCAACCGCCTGGCCGACGCCGAGGAAGCGCTCCGCGCCATCCGCACCGGTGAGGTGGATACGGTGGTGGTCGCGGGCAAGCAAGGTCCTCAAGTGTTCACGTTGGACGGCGCCGAGCACGCCTACCGCGTGCTCATCGAATCCATGAATGAAGGGGCGCTGACGCTGACGGCGGACGCAGTGATTCTCTACGCCAACCAGTGCTTCGCCAAGATGGTCAAACGCCCGCTGGAGCAGGTGTTGGGCAGTTCCTTCCGCCGCTTTCTCTCCGCCGCGGACCGGGCTATGCTCCAACCGCTCCTGAAACGGGCGGCCAGATCCGGAGCTAAAATCCAAGTGCGGCTGACTGCCGGCGATGGTTCGAAAATGCCGGTGCAAATCTCCCTGCGTCCACTGGGCAAGAGTGGTTTCAACCGCGCAACCACCAGCCTGGTGGTGACGGACATGACGGAGGCCCGGCGGACCGAGGAACTGCTGCGGGCCCTGACGCACCGCGTGGTGCAAGTGCAGGAAGC
>JANMVS010000214.1:0-3601 GCA_031392885.1 Verrucomicrobiota bacterium | reverse complement strand
CCTGCTCGCCGCCGCGGCGACCTTCAGCCTGCACACTTACGGACCACTGGCCGATCCGGCCGCGGTCTTCGTCTGGCGCGCAGGCACGCTCCACAGCGTCCCGACCGACGCCGACACCGCGCAAAAAACCTCACCGCTCTCGGCCGGCTCAATCGCCGTGGTGGAAAAGACTTTCCTCGGCTGGACCAAGCTCCGCTTCCCCGGCGGCCAGACCGGCTGGGTGCGCACGGAGGATCTGATCCGGCTATACCGGTAGGTTCCAAGGCCGCTGGAAGCGCGGCTTCAGCCACGTGGTTTGACTGCATTGCGGCGCAATGCTGCCCGGCATATCAAAGTCCGTCAGCTTTTAGATTTTTTGTCATCGCGAGGTGCGCGAAGCACCGTAAGGACATTCGCGGACGGCCCAGCGGTTCGTCCCTACCGGCGCTCTCGCGCCCTAGTCCAATTCTAATTTGCCGTTGGCATCACACCCGCTGCATCAGCCAGACAAAGCCGGCGGTGGCGATTGTGAGCGAACAAGCGGGCTGCAGCTTGGTGGGGAATTCCGATCGCTTCCGCGCCAGATGGATCAAAGGAACCAGACAGGCCGCCACGGCGAGCTGGCCACATTCCACCCCGGCATTGAAGCCAAGCAGGGGGGGGATCACCCTGAGGCCGGTGACACCGGGAAGCCGCTCCGCCAGGGCTCCCGCAAAGCCCAAGCCGTGGATCAGGCCGAAACCGAAAACCAGCGCAAGCCGGTGTCGCGGCTGTCGGCGCAGAAAGATATTTTCCAAGCCGATATAGACGATCGAGGCGGCGATCAACGGCTCGACGATGGACGAGGACATTTTGACGGCACCAAAAGCCGCGGCCGCGAGCGTCAGCGAATGGGCAACGGTGAACGTCGTGACTACCATGAGCACGTCGCGAAATCGGGTCGCGACCAGCAATAGCGCGAAAAGAAAACAGAGGTGATCGAATCCTGTCAGGATGTGCTCGACGCCGAGCACCACGAAGGAGAAGGCCGAGGCATGAACGGGGGTCGACAGAGGCGCCGGCGTCGCACCGGCCATCACTCCGGACCAAGCCGGCAAATCCCACGTCGCATGCCGCGCATCAAGCAATGCCACTGGTTCCGCGGCGTTTCCCAGGGTAAGCATCATGCGATGTCCGAATGGCATCCGGGCCAGAACGGGAAACCCCACCCGCACTTTCCCTGGGGCGACCTCCGCCCACCGGATCGCAACAATTACTTCCGTCGGGCTCGCAGTTCCGGGCGAAATAATCACGGCGTCCGCCGGCCGGCGGTCTTCCCGCACCTCAAGCCGCACCCATTCTCCGGCCGCTTGTACAAGCTCAGGCGTGAGTGCGGCGAGTTGGGCCGGCGCGGGGCGCCCCGGGTTCGCGTTGCCGGAAATCAGTCCGGCCAGATCGGCCCAGGCAAAAGCCAGTTGAACCTCCACGCGGTCACCGGTGCGGACGACCTGGGCGGAACTGAGCCCCGGATCATGCGCGAACCCGACTGGGGCGACCAGCAGGGCGATCCAAGTGGCGAGACTGCAACGAACACCGAGCATGAAAATGGCGGAGGCCGGCGCATGAACGCCGGCCCCGCAGGAGATGATTACTGATGGGTGTGATTGCGGCCGTTGAACGGCGTCCCCGCATACGGGAACACCTTGTTATAGACCGCGTCATTCTTGCTGACGCTGTCGATTCCGTCAGCCACAAAGGTCAGGGAGAATGAGCCGGGGCGGAGATCGTTCACGATCGCAGTGACGGCGATATCAATCACGTCGTCGCCGAAGCGGCGACCATTGGGCCAACCGCCGGGCACCGTGCCACCGCCAAAGCCGGCTTGGACACTGCTGGTCAGCACGTCACCGCCAAAGATGCCGAGGCGATGGTATCCCGCATCGTCCGGCGTGGTCGGATGGGCCGCCCCACCGCCCGCGAGGCGGGCCGCGGCGGTCGAAAGATCAACCTTGATCAAGTCAGGGATGAAAATGCTGACCAGGTCCGAACGATCCGTCGTGGGAAAGCCGCCGCCGCCATTAAAAATGAGGGCGTTGATCAATGCCCCGAGTTCCGGACTGGACGCATACTGCGCAAAAAGCTTTGCATCCGTCGTGGGGGCCGAGCGGTTGTAGAGATCCTTGTCCTTGATGGCGACAAGGGCCTCACAGAACAGCGGATTGCCCTGGCGCCCGACCTGGACGAAGTCTCCGTTCGTCACTGGAGCACGATTGTTGGGCATCACATTGACCCGCTGGCGGCTCGTCGTGGCGTAGACGCCGGCGATCTGCTGGTCCCCGCCAATGGCAGAGAGCGGAATCTCCAGCACAATCGTGTGGACGTTGAAACCGGCCTGACTGTCGAAGTGGCTGGCGGCGAATGTCGGGGTGGGACTGAGCACCCGCAATTTCAAGAGATCAAAGATCGCATTGATGTCACCGTAGAAACCATCCTCGCGCTGGCCGGCGAAAACCCGGTGTCCTTGCAACGAATAAATTGTCTGCGCCGTGTAGTGGTCGAGGGCGGCCTCGGTCGCAACCCCATCACGCGCCCGCAGATCGCCGTTGTTATCCACATTATACGCCGGGGTGGCGACCCCCTGGTTGTTGGGCGGGACCAACCCGGTGCCCAGGACGGTCGTTTGCCGGGTCCGGTGGTCGATCCGTTTCACGCTGTAGGACTGCGTGAGATTTTGTGCACTATCGCCGACCTCCTGGATCACGCCGAGATACGACTGGAGGATGGTTCCCTCCGTCTTGTAGGCGGTGCTGAAGTTGAACTGGTAGGTATACGTCGCCCGGCCGGCCGCGAGGTCCGCCCCGGTCGCGACGTGGATTTCATAGCGCACGTTGTCGTCGAAGTTGTATTTGTTCGGACCCACGCCGGGTTCTTCGTGGGGATAAACCGCCAGGGCGGTCGTCAGATATTTTATGCCGTCGCGCTGGCTGACAAACGCATAGACATCAGTCGTGTTGGCGGCCGGGTCGAGGGTGATGAGCGGTGCGTCCATATGACTGGAGGCCCGCATCAAGGCGGGTAGAACGGCCAGCAGCACAATGGCTGCAATCCGTGATGAGAAGCCCGGAATATTTCCGGGCCGGTTCGTGGTTTTCATCATATTTATTGGGTGTATGTTGTGGTGGGTTGTCCTTCGGGCCGGGGCCCGGGAGGAAGCAACGAAAATGAAGCGCGCAGCAGCTCGCGCTCGGAGGGCAGCAGCAGCGGTGAAAGATGATCCGCCCGCGCCAGAAGATCGGCCGCATCGGCCTGGCCGGCGCGCGCGGCGATGTGACCCGCGTAGAGCAGCAGCCGCGGGTCGGCGGTTCCCTCCATCAACGAAGCGCGGCTCTGGATCGCCGCTTCCTCGATCCGGCCGGCGCCGGCCAGAGCCAACGCGTTCGCCGCGTGCGTCATGACATCGCTGCGCACGGCAAGTTCGTTGCGGGCAAGTTGGACCGCGAGCGATGCCTCCCGGCCGCGCGTCGCCAGGAAGAGCGCGACGGTGCGGGGATCTTCCGCCTTTCCCTCCCGGACCAGCTGTTCCTCGATCACGGTGGCTTCCCCGCCCCTGCCGGCGGCGCGCAGCGCCTCGGCATAAACCCAG
>JANMVS010000208.1:0-12316 GCA_031392885.1 Verrucomicrobiota bacterium | reverse complement strand
ACCAGCCCGCACGACACCATCAGCGCGCGCATCGACGGCAACCGCGTGATGCTCGTTTACGGCCGCCCCTACTCCAAGGACCCGAAGACCGGCGAAATGCGCAAAATCTGGGGCGCCCTCATTCCGTACGACAAGGCCTGGCGCACCGGCGCCGACGAGGCCACACTGCTCATCACGCAGCAGGCCATCGAGCTCGGGGGCACGCTCATCCCTGCCGGGGCCTACACCCTCTACACCTTGCCCGCGGCCGACGGCTCCGCCCGCCTGCTGGTGAATAAAAAGATCGGCCAGTGGGGCGCCGAACCCTACGACGAGAAAACGGAATTCGCGCGGATCGACCTGAAGAAGGATGCGCTCCCCCTGCCCTTGGATCAGTTTGCGATGGCGATCGAAAAAAATCCCGCCGGCGGCGGCATCATCAAGCTGAGGTGGGAGAGCACCCAGTTCTCCGTCGCGTACACCGTCAAAAAGTAAATCGCCGCCATGTCTCTCCCGTCCTGGCGGTGGTGTCTCGGTTTGCTGGGCGCGGCCGTACCGCTGGCGGCTGCCGCCAATGAACCGCCGGTCGCGGGCGAGATTTTGCATGAGCTGCGGAGCTTCGGCACGATCGGCACCGTCTTGCACGTGGGCGCCCATCCGGATGACGAGAACACCCAGCTCATCACCTACCTCTCCCGGGGTCGCGGTTATCGCGCGGCCTACCTCTCCCTCACGCGCGGTGACGGCGGACAGAACGAACTCGGCCGCGACTTCGACGAGAAGCTGGGCGTCGCCCGCACCCAGGAACTGCTCGCGGCCCGCCGTCTCGATGGCGGTCAGCAGTTTTTCACCCGTGCCATCGACTTCGGTTATTCCAAATCCCCCGAGGAAACACTGCGCTTCTGGGATCGCGACCAGGTGCTCGCTGATGTCGTGCGGGTCATCCGCCGGTTTCGCCCCGACGTCATCGTCACGCGCTTCCCGATCCCGCCCGGCAGTGGCGGCCATGGCCATCATACCGCGTCGGCGATCCTCGCGGTGGAAGCGTTCAAGCTGGCGGGCGATCCCACCGCTTACCCCGAGCAACTGGCGCAGGGCCTGACGGTCTGGCAGCCGAAACGCGTGGTCTGGAATGCATGGACCGGCCGCGGCCCCAGCGGACTGACCGGGCCCACCGTGCAAATGGACATCGCCGGTAACGACCCGGTGACGGGCGAGTCCTTCGGGACCATCGCCAATCGCAGCCGCGGCATGCACAAGACCCAGGGGCTCGGCGGCTTTTCCGGCCGGACCGCCAGCGGGCCGAATCTGCAGAGTTTCATGCTGCTCGGAGGAGAGGCCGCCACAACCGACCTGATGGATGGCGTTGACCTCACTTGGAACCGCATACCGGGCGGGGCAGAGATTGCACCCCTGGCCGCTGCGGCCCTCAGCCAATTCAAGTCCGACGATCCTGTCGCCTCAGTGCCCGCCCTGCTGGCCATCCGGGCAAAGCTCGCCGCCCTGCCCGTCGACCCGCTGGTGACCGACAAACGCGCGCAACTCGACCACCTCATCCAAGCCTGCCTTGGCCTGCAGGTCGCGACCACCATCACGCAAGCCGAGGTGGTCCCGGGTGAACCGCTAATCCTCCACTACACCCTGAGCGTGCAGGCCAGGAACATTACCGTGCGGCATATCGAAACCCGCAGTGCGGCCCTCAAGCTATCCGCCATCACGGCCACCGATCTCCCGGCCGGCTCTTCGCACAGCGGCGAGATCACCGGCGTGCTGCCGGGGGAGGCGCTCCTCACTCAACCTTACTGGCTGCGCGCCGACGGCGCGGCGGGTATTTCCCGCGTGGATGATGCGGCTCTGATCGGGCGGGCGGAAAATCCACCCGCAGTGCCGATCGAGCACGTCTTCACGGTCAACGGCCAGACTTTCGTCGTGGCCGACGAGCCGGTGCAACTGGTCGCCGGTGCCCCGGAGGCGCAGGCCCGCCGCCGCGTGGCGGTAATCCCACCCGTCTCGTTGCAGTTCAACTCGGAAATTTTCCTGGTCGCGCCCGGCAGCACCAAGCCGGTGAGCGTCGAACTCACCGCCGCCCGCGCCAACACCCGCGGCGTCCTTCGCCTCGAAGCGCCCGCCGGCTGGCAGGTCGCACCCGGCGCACAGAATTTCAGTTTCCCCCGCGTCGGGGACAAGGCCCGCGTCACGTTCAACGTCACTGCGCCCATGCCGTCCGACTCCGGTCTCAGCCGCGACGCAGTTCGTGTGACTGACCCCGGGATCGCCGCGACGAACAATCGGGTGCTTCGGGCGGTGGCGGAAATCGACGGCCGCAAATATTCCAACCAGCGCTATGAGGTCCGCTACGACCACCTGCCGGTACAGCTGCTCCAGCCGCCGGCTCGCGCCCGCGTCGCGAGCTTTCCTTTGGCTACCCGCGGCCTGACCGTGGGGTACATTCCCGGCGCCGGCGATTATGTGGCCGAATGTCTCGAGCAAATGGGCTACATCGTCCGCCGACTCACGGGGGCCGACCTGACGCCGGAAAAACTTTCCGGCCTCGATGCGGTTGTCATCGGCGTGCGGGCCTTCAACGAGCGGACGGATCTCAAGGCCGCCCTGCCCGGCCTCTTCGCCTGGGTCGAGGCAGGCGGCACCGTCATCGTCCAATACAACCGGCCGAATGGACTGCAAGCGGAGCAACTCGGACCCTATCCGCTCTCGATCGAGGGCCCGGCCCCGCAATTTCGCGTCACGGACGAGCGGTCGCCGGTCACCCTCGTCGCCACCGACCACGCCGCCCTGAATACGCCGAACCGGATCAACGCGGCCGATTTTGATGGCTGGGTGCAGGAACGCGGCGCGTATTTCCCGAGCTCCTGGGATACGGACCATTACACGGCCCTGCTCGCCATGAACGATCCCGGCGAAGTGCCGCTCAAAAGCAGCGTGCTGGTCGCCCGGTACGGCAAAGGCTATTACGTCTATACCGGTCTGAGCTTCTTCCGCCAACTCCCGGCCGGCGTGCCGGGAGCGTATCGGCTGTTCGCCAATTTGCTTTCGCTCGGAAAATGACGCTGGATTTGCATCCACCAGCGGTAGGGCGGGCCCGCCGCGGCGCGCCCGGCGGTCGCGCCCGGCCCATTATCCCTTGAACCCGCCCGAGCAGAGATCTGACCCCGACGAAGCCACCGGCCTCCCCGGCATCAGCCGGTGGCGCACCGTCTACTGGGTCGTGTTCGGCATCTTTGTCCTCTGGGTCAGCCTGCTCACCTGGTTCACCTGGGCGTATTCGTGAACACGCTCGATTATCTCGTCCTGGTCGGCGTCATGGTCGGCATCGCCGTCTACGGCCTGTGGCGCACCCGGGCGCGGGGTGATCTGCACACCTACCTCAAGGGCGAGGGCAACACGCACTGGCTGACGATCGGCCTCTCCGTCATGGCCACGCAGGCGAGCGCCATCACCTTCCTCTCCACGCCGGGCCAGGGTTACGAGAGCGGCATTGGCTTCGTGCAGAATTATTTCGGCGCCCCGCTCGCCCTCCTCATTATCGCCGGTGTCTTTCTGCCCATCTACCGGCGCCTCAAAGTCTACACCGCCTACGAATACCTCGGCAAACGCTTCGACGCGAAGACCCGCCTCCTGGGCGCGGGCCTCTTCCTGATCCAACGCGGCATGGGTGCGGGCATCACCATCTACGCCCCAGCCATCGTCCTCTCCACGGTCATGGGCTGGCGGCTCGATCTCACGATCATCTGCAGCGGCCTGCTCGTCGTCGTCTACACCGTCAGCGGCGGCAGCGCTGCGGTGAACCTGACCCAGAAATACCAGATCGGGGTCATCTTCATCGGCATGTTCGCCGCCTTCGTCGTTTTGCTGGTGAAACTACCGGCCGGCCTCGGCTTCACCGACGCCCTCGCGGTGGCCGGGGGTTACCACAAACTGCAGGCGGTCGATTTCTCCTTCGATCCCGACCGGCGCTACACGATCTGGACCGGCGTGCTCGGCGGCCTGTTTCTCGCGCTCTCGTATTTCGGCACCGACCAGTCGCAGGTGCAGCGTTATCTCTCCGGGGCGTCGCTGCGCGCGAGCCGGCTCGGGCTGATGTTCAACGCCGTCTTCAAAATTCCCATGCAGTTCTTCATCCTGCTGCTGGGCGCCCTGGTCTTCGTTTTCTACCAATTCGAGCGGCCCCCGGTTTTCTTCAACCAGGCCGCGTGGCAGTACGCCGCCGCCCACGGCGCGGGCGAACAACTCCGCCGGCTCGAGACCGATTTCAATTCCGCCCACGCCGAGAAACAGACCCATGTCCAGGCCTGGCTCGCCGCCCGGCATGCCGGCGACCGTGCCACCGCCGAAACCGAACGCACCGCCGCCCTCGCGGCCAATGCCCGCACCGAAGCCGCGCGCGTCGCCACCAAGGCCGTGCTTAAGGCCGCCGACCCGAAGGCCGTGACCAACGACTCCGACTACGTCTTCATCACCTTTATCCTCTCCTATCTGCCTCACGGCCTCATCGGCCTGCTCGTCGCCGTGATCTTCGCCGCCACTTTTTCCTCCAAAGCCGGCGAGCTGAACGCCCTCGGCTCCACCACGGTGGTCGATTTCTACCGGCACGTCATCACGACCGACGCGACCGACAAGCACTACGTCGTCGCCTCGAAATGCTTTACCGCCCTGTGGGGTTTTATCGCCATCGGTTTCGCCCTCTTCGCCAACCTCGCCGAGAACCTTATCCAGGCCACCAACATCATCGGTTCCATTTTCTACGGCGTCGTGCTCGGTCTGTTTTTGGTGGCCTTTTTCCTCAAGCGCATCGGCGGCACCGCCGTGTTCTGGGCCGCGGTGGTGGCGCAGAGCCTGATCTTTGCCCTCTATTTTCTCCGACCCCTGTTCCCGGTCCTCGATTTTTCCTACCTCTGGTACAATGTCATCGGTTGCGGCGCCTGCCTGCTGTTCAGCGGCCTCCTCCAGGCTTTTCTTCCGCGGATGACGCCGATAAACGCGGATCGCCCAACTCCCTAATGCCGCTATTTTCAAATTCCCTCGCTCGGACTGTTCCGCATCCGCGTTCCTCCGCGTAATCCGCGGAGATCCCTTCCGGCATGCCCACCCCCGTCATTTGTTTCGGCCAGCAGCCCTGCGGATTTTTCCCGCGGCGGTTCCTCTACGCCAAGTTTGTGACCGCCCGCAAACTGCAGGCCGAGATTGGCGGCGAGATCGTGTTCTTCTGCCACGACAGCGACCACGACCACCGCGAGACCCAGACCACCCTCCGCCACCGCAAGACCAACGAGCCCCAGACCTTCAACTTCACGTTCGCCAACAAGACTCAGCGGAAATGGTCGCCGCTCTTCCTCAAGCGCCTCCCGGCCGACTGGGCGGGGCATACCGCCCGCCAACTCCCGAACTTCGTCGCGCCCCGCTGGGTCGAGGCCTTCAAGCAGACCACCGCGACCAACTGCGCGGATTTCTGCCTCGAATTGTACCGCTGGATGGGCCTGCTCGACGGGATCCGGGTCGTGCGCTCCAGCGACCCCGCCGTGCGCACGGCCGCGTGCGCCATCACCGACTTCTTCGTCGATGTGCCGCATGCTGGAGAAATGGTCCGTGCCCGGATGATGGCCGGCGCGCTCCAGCTCCACGCAGGTGGCGAGTCCTACCTGACGCTCCCGGCCACCCCGTTCACCCCGGCGCAGGTCAGTCCGACGCGCGACAGCCGCTTGCGCTGGATGCAATCCGTCATTCACTGCACCCATTACATCGCCGGAGCCGGTGAACAGGCGTACTTGAACAAAGCCGACGCCCCGGAGATAACCTTTGTGCACCGCGACCCCATCGACCGCTCCGATGAAGCCTACACCGACCTCCCCGCCTGATGCGACCCCTCGGGGCGCAGTCTGGCCGCGCCCTCAACCCGGACCGCAGCAAGCTTGCGCACGCACGCCCAGCCAGCCAATCCGCTTTGTAACGTAATATGTTACAAAGCCTCGGCCCCACCCTGCCTATGAAAAATCCCCAGCTCCTCGCCCCCCTCCTGGCTTTTGGCGCCCATCCCGACGACATCGAGTTTGGCTGCGGTGGGATCATCGCAAATGAGACCCGGGCCGGCCGGCCGGTTCACCTCGTCGTGTGCTCACGCGGTGAAGCCGGCTCCAACGGCACTCCCGCCCAACGTACCGCCGAAGCGAAGCAGGCCGCCCAGCTCCTGGGCGCGACCGTTGAATTCATCACCCTCGACGGCGACGCCCACCTGGAGGTAAAGGTTAAACACGCCCTCAAGCTGGCCGGTATCATTCGCCGCTTGCAGCCGGACATCGTGCTCGCCCCCACCCTTGAGCAGAACCAGCACCCCGATCACTACCGGCTCGGCCAGCTCGTGCGCGACGCCTCACGCCTCGCCCGCTACGGCGGCCTGCAGGAACTGAAGGCCCGGAATGCGCACGCGATCGGCCAGCTCTTCTTCTACGCCGTCTCACCGGACGCTGAGCCCGCAGGCATGACGCCGGTATTGATCGATATTTCCGCCCAGGAAGTCCTCACCGCCTGGACCGATGCGATGCATGCTCACGCGTCGCAGCTCCGCACGCGCAATTACCCGGCGTTGCAACTGGCCCGCGCCGCCGTCAATGGCAGCCGCTGTGGTGCCATGGCGGCCATCGCGCTCTGGCCGAACGACCCGCTGGTCTTCGATTCGCTCGCCCCGCTGACCCGCGCTGCGCGACGGTTTTGAATCCAAGGCATTGGCCACAAAAAACACCATGCCCCTTTCCTTTCGTTATTGTAGGAGCCTGCTTGCAGGCGATGCGGAACGCCCGCCACCGGCCCAATCGCAGAATCGCCTGCCCCACGGCAAGCTCTGGGCCCTGATCTTGTCGAACGGGCAAGCAGGCTCCTCCATTTCGACCAAGCCGGAGCGAGCTTCGGGGCATCGAACCCACCGCGAATGAAAACAGCTCACACGTTTCGCGCGCTAGCACGGGTAGGGCGCACCGGCCCGGTGCGCCGCGGCGGAGCGAGCCGCTCCGCCCTACCATTTGAAGACCGACCCTAGTCCGGGTTTCATTTTTGTGCTTTTTGTGGCCAGCCTGAATTCCTGATCCCCTTTTCATGACCGCCCTCCGTCCGCTCAAGATTGGCATCACCTGCTACCCCTCCGTTGGCGGCAGCGGTATTCTCGCGTCCGAGCTCGGCGAGGAACTGGCGGCGCACGGCCACGAGATCCATTTCATCAGCTACGAACCGCCGTTCCGCATGCCGGCGGACAACCCGCGGGTCTTTTTTCACCCGGTGGTCGTTAACAGCTATAATCTCTTCAAGCACCCCGACTACACGCTGCCGCTGTCGGTGAAGATGGCCGAAGTCAGCCGCGACTACGGCCTCGACGTGCTGCACGTCCACTATGCCGTACCGCATGCGACCGCCGCCTTTCTCGCCCGCTCGATGCTGCACCAGGAGCACCGGCTGAAGATCATCACCACGCTGCACGGGACCGATACCACGCTGCTGGGCCGCGACCCCGGCTATGGTCCGGCGATCGCCCACGCCCTGGAAAACTCCGACGCGATTACAACCGTTTCGGAATTCATGCGCGCCGAAACGGTGCGGGTGCTCGGCGTCCGGCGGCCGATCGAGGTTATCCATAATTTTTTTGAGCCCCACCCCCCGGGCCGCGCGCGCACGGAAGTTCGCCGCGAGTTGGGTCTCGCCGACGGCGAGGCGATGCTCTTGCACCTCTCCAATCTCCGGGCGCTCAAGCGCATTGACCTCCTGCTCGCGACCGTCGCTGCCATCCGCCCGCGGGACTCGTTCAAGCTCGTCATCCTGGCCGGTGATTCCTTTGCGCCCTTCCAAGCCGAAGTCCAGCGGCTCGGCCTCGCCGGCCGCGTGATCGTGCGCGAACGCATCAGTGCCATCGACGACTACCTGCAGGCGGCTGACGTCGGGCTCTTCACCTCCGAAGTGGAAAGTTTTTGCCTCAGCATTCTTGAGATGATGAGCATCGGCTGCCCCAGCGCGGCCTTTGCCGTCGGGGGCATTCCGGAGGTGGTGACTTCGGGCGAGACCGGCTTATTGGTGCCTTTCGGGGACACCGCCGCCTTGACGCGCGCGGTCGAATCGCTCCTCGCCGATCCGGCGCGTCGTGCCGTACTCGGCGGCGCCGCGCAACAGCGCGCCCGGCAGCATTTTTCCGCCGCCGTCATCGTGCCGCGTTACGAGGCACTCTATCGCCGCGTTTGCGCCGAGTAATGCCAATTACTCAACGGTTCTGGACTTATGGTAGGGACGGACCACCGGGCCGTCCGCGTATGTCCTGACGGCGCGCCCAGCGGTCGCGCCCTACCCCCGGAAATCCAAATACTCATAGTATTTGGTATAATACTAGCGACCTGAGCTATCCGAATTCGGGTAAGGCGAGTCGTCCCGACGAGCCGCAGCGGGTCGCGACTGATGCGGCAGGCGCGGCGCCGAGTGCATAGCCTCGGCGGCTGCCCCAACCGCCTTCCCGTTTGCCGGGGGCCGTTGAGGGCAACGGCCCTTACCCAAAGTTCATTTCACTCGGGCGATTAGTAAAGATCCCCGGGGCAGGCCCCGAGGCCTTTGACCAATCCCGTTTAGACTGCGTTTAGAAATTCTTCGCCCGACGGATCTCCGCGCGGCCTGCTTGGAGCATCTGATTGTGCCCGGCTTCTTTCACGCCTTCGTCGACGAGCTGCTCGCTCTCGTTCCGGCCGTCCTCATCCTCATCCTCACTCGCCGATTCCGGCGCCTGGTGGCCGGTTGAGCCGGGCACGGGATTCCACCGCTCAGATTCGGGCACTGATTCCAGTAGCTCTTCGTGCGGATCGCGTTCGGGTCCGCCGGTCAATTCGCGCCGGGCCTGCCGGAAATCGTCACCCGTCGGCCGCCGGGGCATCCGGCCCGCAATCAGGGAGAGCTCACCCGCGCGCGCATCGATCATGTCGAGCGTGACCGCCCCGATCTCGCGGGCGTTTTCGCTGAAGGCGCCTTTGTTGAGGGGGTTTTTTTCCATGGGAGCAAAGCGGCTGAGAGCTATCCGGTGAACACCGTCAATATAACCGATTGCGTGGACAAATGGTAGAGGAAAGTTCCGCGAATCAGCCGCTCGGAGTAGAACCCAAAACTGTTCCGATTCGACGCTGACTCCAAGGTTGAACCGCGCCGGCACCTCAACTAACTTGCAGACGTCCGGCCGGCCATCGACGCCCGTCGAACCTATGCAAGCTACCCCCGCCTTTCCTCGCCTGAAGAATTCTTCCGGCCAACCCGTGCTCGCAGCGGATGTCACATCGTTCTACCACCTGCCGCAGGGCGAACCTACGGGCAAGGCTTGCCAGGGCACGGCGTGCTTCGCCGCCCGCCATTTCAATCCTGCGCGCTGGGCCGAGGCCGCCGCACAAAACCCGCGGGTCTATTGTCTGGGCGAATGTTTTGCGGCACCCGCCAAAGGGCAGACCCACCCGCGTCCGCCGGTTAAAGTATTTTCCAGCCACGGCATCGTGCTCGGCCGCATCGCGGCCGGCGGGGCGCGCACGCTGGCCGCTTATGAAAAGCTCGGCGGCTATGTCGCGTTGGCCCAAGCGCTCCAGCATCCGCCGGAACAGATTCTGGCCGCCGTCGACACCTCGGGCCTGCGCGGACGCGGGGGCGCGGGCTTCCCCACCGGTCGCAAATGGCGCGCGGTCGCGGCGCAGCCACCCGGACAGAAATACGTGGTGGCCAATGCCGACGAAGGCGATGCCGGCGCCTACATCGACCGCTATCTGATGGAGGACGATCCGCATGCGCTCATTGCAGGCATGATTCTCGCCGGCTACGCCGTCGGGGCCCGCCAGGGCTACATTTACCTCCGCGCGGAATATCCGCTCGCGGGGGTCGTGCTCAACGCTGCCATCGCTGAAGCCCGCACCGCCGGCTGGCTCGGGAAGCAGGTCGGCGGAAAAAACTTTGGTTTTGAACTCGAGGTCTACGTTGGCCACGGCAGTTACGTCTGCGGCGAGGAGACCTCGCTGCTGCGCTCCCTTGAGGGCAAACGCCCGGAGGTGATGGCCCGCCCGCCCTACCCGACCGAGCGCGGGCTGTTCGACCGACCAACGTTGCTCAATAATGTCGAAACCCTCGTCAGCGTCCCGTGGATTGTGACCCACGGGGGCGAAGCGTACGCGGCCCTGGGCTTTGCCAAGAGCCGCGGCACAAAGGCGCTTTCGCTCAACTCGCTGTTCAACCGTCCCGGACTTTATGAAGTCGAGTTTGGCGTGACCGTGCGGCACATCGTCGAAGAGATCGGCGGGGGTCTGCGCGGCGGCGGCCAGTTGAAGGGCGTCATCATTGGCGGTCCGATTATCGGGATAATCCCGCCGCACTTGCTCGACACGCCGCTGGGCTTCGAGGAACTCGCCGCCATCGGCGCGGGCGTCGGCCACGGCGGCGTGGTGGCGTTCGACGAGCACACCTCCATTCCCGCGCTCGTGGAGCACGTCTTTTCCTTTGGCGCGTACGAATCCTGCGGCAAGTGCACCCCCTGCCGCAGCGGCAGCGGCCGCATCGAGGACATCTTCACCCACGCCCTCGCGGGTGACGCCACCCTGACCGACCTGCAGGAGTGCCACGACCTGGTTACGGCCCTCAAACTCACCAGCCTCTGCGGCCACGGCACCGGCCTTGCCCGCTTTGCCGAGTCGATCCTGCGCTACTACCCCACGGAGATTGAGCCATGCTTCAAGTAACCATCAACGGCTCGGCCCACCAGTTCCCCGAGGGGCTCACGATCAACGAGGCCCTGGGCAAAATCGGCACCGAAGTGCCGACGCTCTGCCACGACGACCGGCTCGAACCCTACGGCTCGTGCCGCCTCTGCGCCGTTGAGATCAAGGGCCTGAACGGGCTCGCCACGGCGTGCAACACCCCGCTGCGCGACGGCATGGAGATTCTTACGCACTCCCCGACCGTGCAGGGCGTGCGCAAGACTTTGCTCGGGCTGCTGGCCAAGGACTACCCGGCCGAGGCGGTCACGCAGTTTCCCGACAAACAATTTCACCGTTACCTCCGCGAATATGAGGTGCCGGCCCGCGGCTCGCGCACGGCGCCGCCGCCCGCCGTGCCGTTCATGCAGGATGCGTCGCATCCCTATATCAACGTCGACATGTCCCAGTGTGTGACGTGCTACCGCTGTGTGCGCATCTGCGAGGAGGTGCAGGGCCAGTTTGTCTGGAAGGCCTGGAACCGCGGCGACACCACCCGGATATTACCCGTGCGCGGCACGACGCTGCTCGACGGCGGTTGCGTCAGTTGCGGCGCCTGTGTCGATACTTGCCCGTCCGGCGCGCTGGAAGACATCACGGTCCTCGCGCGCGGGGCACCGACCGAGTGGACCAAAACCATCTGCTCCTACTGCGGCACCGGCTGCGAGATGCACGTCGGCACCCGCGCCGGCCAGATCACCAGCATCCGCCCATCGCTGGACGGTCCGAGCAACCACGGCCACGCCTGCGTCAAAGGCCGCTACGCCTTCGATTACGTTTACGCCCAGGACCGGGTCACCTCGCCCCTGATTCGCCGCGCTGGTGTCTGGCAGCGCGTGAGCTGGAACGAGGTCAACCAGTTCATCGCCGAGCGCCTGCGGGAGTCTGCCGCGAAGTTCGGCCCCGACAGCATCGGCCTGCTCAGTTCGGCCCGCGGCACCAACGAGGAAAACTACGTGGCGCAGAAATTCGCCCGCGTGGTCCTCGGCACGAACAACATCGATTGCTGCGCACGCGTCTGCCACTCGCCGACCGCCGCCGCCATGAAAATGACGCTGGGGACCGGCGCCGCCACCAACTCCCTCGACGAGCTCGAGGTCGCCCGGACCATCCTGGTCTGCGGCGCCAACCCAACCGACGGCCACCCCGTCACCGGTGCGCGGATCAAGCAGGCGGCCCGCCACGGCGCCAACCTCATCATCATCGACCCGCGCGAAATCGAGCTGTGCGAGTTTGCGACCCTGCATCTCCAGCTGCACGCCGGCACCAATGTCGTGCTCTTCAACGCGCTCGGCGCCGCGATCATCGAAGAGGGGCTCGTCGACGAGGAGTTCATCCGCACGCGCCTCACCGAATACGCCGAGTACCGCGACTTCATCCGCGAGTTTCTGCCCGAAAAGGTCGAAAAGATCTGCGGCGTACCCGCCGCGAAAATCCGCGCCGCCGCCCGGCTCTACGCCACCGCCAAACCCGCGCTCAGCGTCCACGGTCTCGGCATGACCGAGCACATTCAGGGCACCGAGGGCATCATGGCGCTCGTGAATCTCGCGCTCATCACCGGCAACATTGGCAAGCCCGGC
>JANMVS010000193.1:0-8408 GCA_031392885.1 Verrucomicrobiota bacterium | reverse complement strand
GTGGTTTCGGTTGCGAGCAGAGGGTGAAATATCCGGGCCAGACGCCCTGCCGCCATCGTCGGGCCTCGGCGGATGGGCGCGCCGTTTACCATTCGCGGCGGGCCAGCGGTCCTACCTTGCCGTCGGTCCATCGCGCCGGCTCCTCATGGGCTGAGGGGCAGGAAGACTTGGAAGGTGGTGCCCTGACCCGGTTCGCTGGCCACGGTGATCCGCCCGCCGTGGGCCTCGACGATCATCTTGCTTTGAAACATGCCGATGCCCAGTCCGCTTTTCTTGGTCGTCTGGAAAGGGCGGAACAGCGAGCGATTGATGTAATCGGCGCTCATCCCGCAACCGGTATCCCGCACGGTGAGCACGGCCCAGTGATCGCTCCGACCGGTCGTGAGGTAAACCGAGCCCGGTCCGGTCATGGCTTCCCGCGCATTGATCACCAGATTGATCACCACCTTGCTGAACTGCTCCGGGTCAAAGGGGAATTCCGGCAGCGGCAACAGGTCCTGGTGCAGGCTGACGTCGGCGCCCAGTTCCAAGCCCGCCACGGCCTTGGTGACGGCGGCATTGAGATCGCGCGGCACCGGCTGGGTCTTCAATTCGTGCCGCAGCATGCTCAGGCGCCCGATGAGGTGGTTGATGTGGGCCACGGTCTTGGCAATGCCCCGCAACGTGTCGGCGCGAAAGGCGGGATCATCAAAATGGTCCGGCAGATTCTGCAGCATCAGGTTGAGGGTGGAGGCGGCATTCTTCATGTCGTGGACAAAAAATGCCGCCATGGTCTGGAACGCCTCGAGTTCCTTCGCCTGCAGCAGTTTTCGGGACAGATGCACGTTGAGCAGGCAGGCCGCCGCATGGTCGCAGGCGCATTTCAGCATCTCGAAATCCTGCAGGGTAAACGCGACGCCGGCCACCCGGTCGCCCAAGGTGATCAGGCCGAGGATCTCGCCCCGCCCGACGATCGGGATGCACACCCGGTGCCCGCCGTGGGCAAATTCCGTCTGGTGCCAGTCCCGCAGCGTGACCGCCCACGGCTCCGGGCTCGTTTCAAAATCGACCGGTTCCGGATGCGTCTGAAAATGCTGCAGCAAGGTCGCGGCGTCGGTCTTGAGGGCGTCGGGATCGACGCCCTTGGTCTTGGGCAGGGAGGTGGAGGCCGCCGCCAGGAGGGCTTTCTGTTGATCGTCGGCCAGCCAGATCGTGACGGAAAGGGCCTGGAACATCTCGGCGATCAGCCGGACGAGGGCGTGGCACAATTCGGTTTGCTCCACGCAGGCGGCCGTGCCTTCGGTGAATTTTTTCCACATCAGGCGATAATCGTAGAGCGGACGCTCGAAATGCCGGCTGACAAAGTGCCGCAGGTACAGGCGGACGCGGTCGGACTGCAGGAGGAGCGTCAGCAGCACCAGCGCGACCAGCGCCAGGAACGCCTTGACCGCAAACGTGGCGTCGCCGCCGAAGTACAGGACCACCTTGGCGAACACCCCGATGATCAGGAGATAGATCCCCGCCAGCAGCGCGGTGAGGGAATTCTGGAGAACGGCCTGGGAAGGGTGGACATCAAGATTGAAGGTGCTGTCGCGAAATAAAGAACGCAGGAAGAGCAACGACGCCAGCAGGAGGGCCCCGGAATTGACACTCTCGACGAGCGGATCCATGCCGCGAAACAGCAGGATCTGACTGCTGGAATAAATCCGGACGACGAACAGGATGCCCACGCCCATGAGCATGAATTTGATGCGCCAACGCATGGTGCCCACTGACGCCCGGTAGGTGTGTTCCAGGTTCATCAGCACAAAGACCGAGCTGAGCAGCAGAAAACCGTGCAGTCCGATCCCCGGCCAGCCCAGGCGCAGGTACCACTCCGGGCCCACCGTGACCTTATACAGGAGATCCTCGCGGAACACCCCGACGAGGCCCAAGGGCAGCACCGCGGCCGCGGCGAGGGGCCACCGCCACCGGGCCAGCATTTTTTGGGTGTCGCCCCGGGAATAACTCAGGCTGAAAAGAATCCAGAATCCCGGCAGGAGGGAGAGGGTGATGAGCCGCCACTGCTGCCATTTGATCAGGGCCTCCGGCGTCACCCCGCCCAGCGCCTCCAGACCGTTCAGGACGCTCTCGGCGACCAGCACGAGCAGGCCGGCGGCGAAGGCCCGGCGGGCCACGGTGCGGTTCGGCCGCACCAGTCCGGCGAGCGCCAGCACGCCGCCCAGCGCGGCGCTGATGAAGGGGAGGTAGGAATTAAAGTTCACACAGCAGGGTCAGCAGAGATGCACTCGAGCGCCCCGCATCGCTTGATCGGAATGGAGGAGCCTGCTTGCAGGCGATTCGGGAGGCCCATTGACGGACGGAATATTGAATCGCTTGCAAGCAAGCTCCTACAAATGAGAGCAGAAATCGTGGGCATCGTGAGTTGGCATTGGTTTGGATAAACGCTCGGGGCTGGCCCCGTGTTCCTCATTTCAGCTCGGCCAGGATCTTGCGGGCGTCGGCGGCCAGGTCGGCCTTCAGCTTCAAATCCAACGCGCGCTGCAGCGACTGTTTGGCCGCCGCCCGGTTATTCAGCCGGAACTGCGTCAGGCCGAGATAATACGCCAGCTCCGCATCCTCGCTGGATTTGGCCGTGGATTCCTTGAGCAGGGCCAGGGCCCGGGGAAAATCTTCCTGCCGGTACAGGATGATGCCGAAGGCCCGCGCCAGTTCCGCGTCGTCGGGGAAGGCGGCGCGCGCCTTGAGGCCGAGATCAAAGGCCCGTTTGTTGTCGCCGGAGTTGGCGGCGAGGAGGATGGCCAGCCGTTTTTTCGCCGGGAGGAAATCAGGGAACTCTTCCAGGACCTTTTCATAGGTTGCCAGGGCCGCACGGGCCTCCGGTTTCTGTTCGCTGATGGCACCCGCCACCATAAGCGCGGGCACGTTGACCGGCGTCGCTTTCAGGAGCGGTGTGATTTTGGCCGCCGCGGCCACGGCCTGGGCCGGGTTATCGGCCAGCGCCAGCAATTCCAGCATCGCCCGGCTTTCATTTGCCCCGGTCGAGGTGGCATCCAGCTGCAGGGCGCCTTGCAGGGCGGTTTCCGCCTCGGCGACCCGTCCGACGCTGTAGGCGGCCTTGGCCAGATCGCGGAGCACTTCCGGATCGTTCGGCAGTTTGCGGGCCGTCTCTTGCAGCAGGTTGAACGCCCACGGATAATCCCGCGTCGCATAAGCCAGCCGGCCGAGGGCGAGGCTGGCGGCCGGATTGTCCGGCGCCAGTTTGCGGGCGGCCCTGGCCTGCTCGATCGCTTTCGCCGGTTCCTTTTGCCTGGTGTAAAGCCGGACCAGGTTGAGCATCGCGCCCACGTTCGTGGGGCTGGCTTTCAAGGCCGCCTGATTGGCGTCGCTGGCCTGGTCCAGGTCGCCCGCGCGCTCATGGATGGCCGCCAGGCGCATGAGGGCGATCACATCATTGGGGCGTTCCTTGAGGACGTTATCGAGGAGTTTGCGCTCACCCGGCCCGGCCTTGCTGGGATCGAGACCCAGCACGGTCAGCCGCTGCTTGGCGTCGGCGAGGCCGGCAAATTCCTGGTTGAGCTGCACGGCTGACTCCAGGACGCGGGTCGCGTTTTCCGCTTCGCCCAACAAATAATGGGCCACGCCCAGATGATATTGGACTTCCGCCGAGGTGGGCAGTTTTTCCGCGCTTTCCTGCAGGACGGTCAACGCCCAGGGATACTGGAGCCGCTTGATCAGGATCCAGCCCAAGGTGTCGGCGATGTGCGGCTCAAGGGGAAATAATTCCCGCGCCTTTTGGGCCGCCTCGAAACCCTTGTCCAACTGATTGAGCCGTTCCGCATAAAGAAAGGCCAGGTTGTTGAGGGCGATGCCGGATTTCGGATCGATGGTCAGGAGTTTTTCGTAGGCGGCCTGGGCCGTTTCGTAGTGCTTGAGCTGCTCATGGAGCATGCCGGTCATCATCAGCGCCTTGGTGTCCTTGGGATTCGCGGTGAGGACGGTCTGCAGATTATCCAGCGCCTTTTGCTGCTGGTTGTTGGCCAGATGCAGGCCGGCCAGCATGAAATACCCCTCCGGCACGTCCGGGCGCAAATCAATGGCCTGTTGCAGGGCCGCTTCCGCCTGGGCCATTTCTTTTTGCGCGGCGTGGACCTTGGCCAGCAGCACATACGCTCCCGGCGACTTGGGCTCCTTCGCGATCATCCGATCGACGAGCTGCCGGGCCGCCGGATATTGTTTCTCCAGCAGATCCAGATTGACCAGTTGCTCCATGGCCAGCGGCAGGTCGGGTGCGCGCTCCAACGCCTGGTTGAACGCCAGCCGCGCCTCGGGCCGCTTTTTTTGCTGCAGCAGGACCGCGCCGCGCAGCAGGGAAGTCCGGGGATTGTTGGGAAAATTCACCTCAATCTGGTCGTAGACTCCCAGCGCCTCGTCGAGGTTGTTCCGGACCCGGTAGGCATCCGCCAGCAGCAACCGGGGCTGGATCAATTCCGGATGCTGCTGCACCACGGTCTTCAGGGCGCCGACGGCGGCGGCGGGGTCTCCTGTTCTCAGGTTGAGACCGGCCAGCAGCACCGTGGCGTCGGTGTAGCCGGGGGCCTGCCCCAGCGTCCGGTTTAAAACTTCACTGGCCTTCTTGGTGTCACCGCTGGCCACATAGGCCAGGCCGAGCTGGTACAAGAACTGGGGGGACGTGGGGAAAATTTTCACGGCCCGCTCGAGCTCGGCCACGGCCGGGGCGAACTCGCCTTTGGCGAGGCGCAACCGGGCGCTCAACAGCAGGGCTTCAGGATACAGGCTGTCCCGCGCCAACACCTTGGCGACCAGCGCCAGGGCCTCGTCATATTTTTTGTCCACCGCCGCCAGTTGGGCCAGCGCCATCCAGGCGGGCAGATAATCCGGGGTCGCCTTCGACATGTCGGCCAGCAGCTTCCGGCCGGTGGCCGCGTCGCCGTTCTGGATCTTGAGTTGCGCGTACAGGATGCGCTTGGCGGACCGGGCGGGGGAGAGATCCGCCGCCTGCTTGAATTCCGGCTCGGCGCGCGGCAGGTTTTTCCGGGCCAGATGAATGGCGCCCATCGCCGCATGGGCTTCGATTGATTTGGGATTCAACGCCAGCGCCCGCTGAAAGGCCGCTTCCGCCGTGTCGACCTTGTTTTGGCGGAGTTCCAGGATGCCGAGCGCCACGTAGACCGGTGCGCTTTCGACATTGGCGGGGGGGAGCTGCTTCAGGCGTTGCCGGGCTTCCTCGATTTCCTTGGGGTTGGTCGTCGCCTCCGCCAGCAGGAGCGGGGCTTCCTCGTGCTGGGGCACCCGGTCCAAAATCAAACTGGCCTTGGCCCGGGCGCCGGCGAAATTACGGAAGGCAATATCCGTGAGTCCCAGCTTGATGAGCACCTCGAGGTTGGTCGGGGCGAGTTCGCTGGCTTTCTGCAGGTAAGACTTGGCGAAGAGCGTCCGGCTCTGGTCGAAATAAATGATGCCGAGCCGGCCGAGGGCGGGCGGATTGAGCGGCTCGATCTGGAGCACGTTTTTATATTCAATTTCCGCCGAGTCGTACTCGCCCGCGGCGAAGTGGCGGTCGGCCTGGGCCAGGTGTTTGGCTTTCTTGGCCTGCGGGGAGCAACCGGCGCCGGCCAGGGCCAGCAGACCCAGCGTGAGCAGCAGGCAGGTGGAGGGGATGAGCTTTTGCATAAACAATCAGGGGGTGGTGGGCGCCGGCCGGGGGCGGGGTCGCTCGGATTTGATGAGCTGATGCAGGATCAGGAAAAAGGGCACGAGGGACAAAATGAAAAAGATCGGGCCGCCGCGGTGGTGGATGGGGGAGTCGATCATTTCCGGCCCGATGCGCACGCACAGTTCGCCGATGACAAAGACGCGAAAGCCGTTGCGGAGGATGGCCAGGGGAATGACCGCGAGGGTCAGGACGGCCCGCTTCCAGGGGGAACGCAGAAAGAAGTAGCCAGCGAGCAGGCTGGTGATGAACAAGGCGAGGGTCGAATGAATGCCGCTGCACTCGGGGGCGACCAGCAGATTGATGCCCGGCAGTTGAAAATAGGTTTCCTGCCGGAACACGGTGGTGCCGCCCAGCGTGAACAACAGATAGGCGGCGGACGCCGAGGTGTTCTGGAGCGCCGTCGAGATTCCATCGCTGACCGCGGTGGGGAAGGGCGCCAGGAAAAAAAGAAAGCCGAGGGGAAACGCGAGGGCCCGGAGGGTCGGGCGGCCGAGAAAGAGCGCGCAGAGCCCGAGCAGCAGCAGGACAAAGGCCAGCGTGTCGAGGGCCAGGGCGTCGACCGGCGTCAGCGCAGTCGCGAACCCGAGCGCGAGCAGGGCCCCGCCGGCGATGAGGGGGAAGACCGCCAGACGGTGGTCGGGAGGCGACGACGACGGCAGTTCGCGGCGCTTCAGCCAGACCAGGTAGAGGCTGATGAACGGGACGAGAATGACATGGGAATAGAGTTCACTCTGCAGGGCAAAGCGGACCAGCCGGAAAAGCGGCAGGCTAAAGGCGACCAGCAGCACGAGGGTGGCCGCAAGGAATTTGCGACTGTCCGTGGCATGGTCCGGTTTCACGGTGCGCCCGGTTGGTTTGGGCAGCGGCAGGGTGGCATCCGGGGTATCGTGCATAGAGGTAGAACGGCCAGCAGGTTAGAGCAGTCGCAGGGGGAACCGCCAGTGCGAAGTGGCGGATCCTGAATTCAGCGGCAGGATTGGCCACCGACAAGGTGCAGCGTCGCCGATCCCACAGGCGCTGAGGTAGTGGCTACTCTCAATACCGGCAGCCCACTTCGAGACCGAATTGCGTCGTGTTAAACGTGAAGCCTTTCTGGCTCGAGCGGTTGTTGCTCCGCTGATAGCTGGCGGCGACCGTCCAGTGCCCGAATATTTGCGTGGTGAGCCGGGCGTTGAATGATTCCGTCCGGTCGGAGCGACCGGGCCGCGAAATGATCGGCGCATTGGGCAACGGTTCGATGGGGGGATTTTCCGGCAGGACAATCGGGGCCACGGTCGTGATCGCCTGAAAGTCGTTCACCTGGTGGCTGTAGCCGGCGCTGAGATAGAAATGCTCCAGCAACCGCTGCGACAATCCGAGATTCCAGCTGGACCCCTCGACCACCTGATTTTGGAAGTAGGCCGTCGCCACCGTGCGGGCACTGGCAAGGGTGAGGGTGGTGGTGGGAAACGGCTGATAGGCCAGCGAGGCGGTGAGGATCGGATTATGCCGGTCCTTGGCGGCAGCGGCCCGGGAATGCCGCACTTCGACGCCGCCATCGAGGGCGAGTTTCAATTTGTCGGTCGGGTTCCAGTTGAACCGCCCCAGGTAGCGTTCGTTGGTCGCATCGGGTTGGCCGACAATGTCACTGTAACCGGCCCCCAGTCCCAGTCCGATTTGCGTCCGGGTGGAATACTGCATCGTCAGCCAATTCATCGTCGCCCAGTCGCGGGTATCCGGGATGATCTCTCCGTAGCGCTCGTTCAAGCTGGCCGAGGTCTGAAAGGTCGTCTTGTTGCCGATCCGGGTGCTGGCACCCAGTTGGGTCGCCCAGGTTCGTTGCGGGGTTTGCCCACCGGTTTCGATCAAAATGGGGGAGGATTTGGCATAGTTTTCCGAAAAATTCACCGCCAAGCCCTGCACCTCGCCGGCACCTTGCAAACTAAACGACTGGTCCACGGTGTCTTTCAAGGCGCGGGCGGTGTACGAGGTCCAGGTGGGGCTGTAATCCAAGGTCCAGTGCTTGCCTATGTCGACGAGCAGGCCGGGGGCCTGGGTGGTGATCACGCTCGCCACATGCCGGCCGCCGTTGGTTGGCAGGCCCAGACCATAAATGTAGCGGGCCATCAGATGCGGGTGGAGGCTGAACGGACCACGCTGGAAAATCGTTCCGGAGGGATCTGCCGGCCGGCTTTGGTCCGGCGGGCCGGCCACCCGCAACAGGGGAGCCGTCAGCTTCGACTGCGGGGCGGCCATGACCGCATCCTGCGCGCCGGCGCTGGTCGCCCAGGCCAGCGCGGCGACGAACAGGATTTTACTCAGGGAGATCGGATCGGGCAGGTTCATGGTGGTTGGAGCGGGATTCATAGGGGCGGGGGCGGCGTTCGGCAATTCATTAACCATGGAGTTTTGGCTACGGAGTTGTTGACCACGGAACCCACGGAATACACCCGGAAAATGCAGTTGGACACAGAGTACACGGAGGCAAGCACAGAGCGCACAGAGATTTTCACCTGCCTGATCTATGCGTTCCTTGCGTTCTCTTGCGGCGGCAAGAGGTTTTTAAAATCGGCTCGCAGGGCCGCGAGCCCTCCCCAAATCCATCCGTTTTTATCCGTGATTCAGCCGGGACGGTAGGGCGATGCGTCCTCGCTGAGCCGAGTAGGGACGACGGACGCGGCTTGTCCGCCATAGGCTGGGCGACGGCGGGAGG
>JANMVS010000165.1:0-6419 GCA_031392885.1 Verrucomicrobiota bacterium | reverse complement strand
GAGAACACGATGATCATGATCACATCCTTCGCTTCGGTGTGCGCGGGCAGCGAGCTGAACTGATAGAATTTCACGAACACCTCCTGCCCCATCGTGAGACTGGCGATGAGTTGCACGACGGCATTGCGGTAATGCAACAGTCCGAAACCAAGGGCGAGTCCCACCACTGTGCCCCCGGTGCCGATCAGCAGGCCCTGCACGCAAAAACAGGCCGCCACGTGCCGCGCTGAGCCGCCCATGGCGCCCAACAGGCCGATCTCGCGCGTCTTGCGGACAACGGTTACCAGCAGCGAGCTGGTGATGGAGAACGCCGCCACCACGATAATGAACGTCAGGAGGAAAAAAATCATGTTCCGCTCAAAGCTGATGACGGCCTGAAAATCCGCGTTGGCCTCGAACCAGGTGAGCGCCCGCGCCAACCGGGGCAGCGCAGCATTGAGCGCCGTGACGGCGGCATCCGGATCGGCGCCGGGTTGCAGCCGCACGTTGTAACCGTGAATGAGCTTATCCAAACCGTAGAGATCTTGCATCAGTCGCAACGAGCAGAGGACGGTCGAACTGTCGAGTTGCTGGTGGCCGATCCGAAAAATTCCGGCCACCCGCACCTCGCGGGGCAGCAGCACCTCCTGCGCCTTCATGCGCTCCAGCATCAGCGGCGAATAAACACTGATCTTGTCGCCCACCCCGACCCCGAGCCCACTGGCCAGCAGCGCGCTGAGAATCACGGAGTCGTCATCGAGGTCATCCAAGGTGCCCGCGACAAGGTAGCGCTCCAGGGGGATGACCCGGCGCATGCGCTCGATGTCAAAACCCTGAATGGTGGGAAACGCCGGCCGGCGCTCAAACTCCAGCATCACGACCCCCTGGGCATAAGGCGCGGACGCCGCCACGGCGGGCACCCGGGCGATGGCTTGTTCGATGGCGGCGGTGGCCGCGATCGGCCCGCGCCCGCGAATCTGCACCTCCCCCTGGGTGTCGATGATCATCTGTTTGATCTGGTAGCCGAAGCCACCCATGACACTCGTCGAGACCAGCATCAGCGCCACCCCCAGCCCGACCCCGGCCACGGAGATCAGCGTGAAGAACGGCAGCCGCTTCCCGGACGGGAACAGCTGCTTCAGCGCCAGATAGAACGGCCAGGACATAGGGGATGATTAGGGCGTGTATTCAAACGGTAGGGCGGAGCGGCTCGCTCCGCCGCGGCGGCCCCGGGCGGTGGGCCCGAGCCGTGCGGTGGCGGCAAACGTGGGGGTTTTTTTGAATCGGGGGGTCGGGTTTGTAAACGCGGCCGAGCCCCAAAAAACGCCAAAGGACATAAAAAGACTGGGTCTGATTTTTGCGCTCTTCGTATTTATTGTGGCCATTGCATTACTGGGCGGCCCCCGCACTGCCCGGTCGCAGCGAGGGAAAGAGGATCACGTCGCGGATGCTCTCGGCGCCGGTGAGCAAAATACACAGCCGGTCGATGCCGACCCCCATGCCACCGGCGGGCGGCATGCCGTGCTCGAGCGCGAGCAGGAAGTCCGTGTCCATCTTCTGCTGATCCGCGCCGGCCTGCGCCTCGAACATCGCGCGCTGCACGAATGGATCGTTCTGCTCCGAGTAGGCGGGCGCCACTTCCATGCCGCCGATGCACAATTCAAACACATCGATCAGGCCGGGATCCTGCAAATTCAGCTTGGCCAGCGGGCACAGTTCCTTCGGCAGGTGGGTGACAAAGGTCGGCTGGATGAGGGTGGGCTCGATCTTCTTTGAGAAAATCTCGTTCACGATCTCAAAGGTCTCCCAGCCGGCATGGATCTCGAGCCCGAGTTGCTGCGCGGCGGCGGTGGCGGCGGCCTGGTAGCCGTCGGTGCCGCGCCGCGCACTGAGCTTGGACCCCACGACCTCGTCGATGAGGTCGAAGTAACGCGCCTCGCGCCACTCGCCGGCAAAGTTGATCACCTGACCGCTGGCCGCGTGCTTGATTTCGGAAGTGCCGAGCACATTGCGGCACACGTCATCGAAGATGGCGCGGATGAGCAGCAGCATGCCGCGGAAATCGGAATAGGCCTGGTAAACCTCGAGCATGGTGAACTCGGGATTGTGCTTCCGCGAGACGCCCTCGTTGCGGAAGATGCGACCGATCTCAAACACGCGGTCGTAGCCCCCGACCAGCAGGCGTTTCAGCCGCAGTTCGAGCGCGATGCGTAAATAAAAGTCGGTCCCGAGCGCATTGTGGTGCGTGACGAACGGTCGGGCCGCGGCGCCGCCGGCCACGCCCTCGAGCACCGGTGTCTCCACCTCGAGGAACTGCCGCTCCGCCAGGGTCGAACGGATGCTGGCGACGATGCGGCTGCGCAGCATGAGACGGGCGCGCGACTCGGGATTGACGATGAGGTCGAGGTAGCGCTGGCGGTAAACCTGTTCGGCGTCGGTCAACCCGTGCCACTTCTCCGGCAGCGGACGCAGCGCCTTGGTGACGAGCGTATAGTGGCCGATGCGCACCGTGATCTCGCCGGTCTTGGTTTTGAAGAGTGGGCCCTCGGCTCCGATGATGTCGCCCAGGTCGAGCTTCTTGAAGGCCGCGTAGGCCTCCTCGCCCACGACGTCCTTTTTCACGTAGAGCTGGATCGGGCCCTGCTGGTCGAGAATTTTGACGAACTGGCTCTTGCCCATGTCGCGGATGACCACGAGGCGGCCGGCGACCTTGACGGTGACAGCGTTGTCCTGACCCTCGACGTGGAGTTTCATGGCGTCGGCCGAGAAATGCGTCTGTTCGACGCTGGCGCGGAACGGGTCGAAGCCCGCCGCGCGCATGTCCTGCAGCTTCTTCAGCCGCACGGCATACTGGTCGTGGGTAATGTCCTCTGGGATGTCGCTCATGGAACCGCGCAGGTTTGGCGGCCCCGGCAGCGGGCGCAAACGGAAAGTAAGCGGGCCCGCGGGGCCCACGGCCCAAGCCTATTCATGAGGCTTGCCAATAGAAGTGGCGGTATCGCAGGTAGGGCGTCTAGCGCCATGCGCTGGTTTGACATCCTCCGGATGAGCCGTTCGGCCGTGCGGCTAGTCGGGGACGACTCGCATCCACCAATTGAGGCCCAATTGTCACTTCTATGGGTAAGCCTCAATAAGCCTCGTACATTAAGCTGACCCAACGATGCGTGTGGTTGGGGGGTGCGGCCCGCTCCGCCGCGGCGCACCGGGCCGGCGACGAGTGCGCAGCCTCGGCGGTGCGCCCTACCCGTCAGGCTGATGCGCGATGCTCAATAGAAGTTGATCTCTCATTCCGCTCACGAAATGCGTGGACTGAAAAATGGAACTCGGCCTGGCATTCTCCAACCCTTCACTTGCGTCCCCCCGGCGAATCAGCAACGTCTGGCGTGCACCCGACCGCCGCTGGCTACCGCCCGCTTTCGCCTCGGGCGCAGGTTACCGTGGAAAAAAGCAACCCCCCGCCAGCGAAAAATGCGGTCACGCCCTTCGACGCCCAAGCCGTCCGCCGGCTGGCCGTCATCATGTTCACCGACATGGTGGGCTACAGCGCGCTCACGCAACGGGACGAACCACTCGCGCTGCGGCTGCTGGAGCAGCACCGGCAGCTCGTCCGCCCCATTCTCGCCCACCATGGCGGCCGGGAAATCAAGACCATCGGTGACGCCTTCCTCGTGGAGTTTTCCAGCGCCCTGGCCGCAACCGCCTGCGCGATCGAGATCCAAAAATCCCTCCACGCGCGCAACCAGCTGGTGCCGGCGGCACAGCAAGTGCAGCTGCGCATCGGGCTGCATGCCGGCGACGTGATTTACCAGGAAAACGACGTCTTGGGGGACGGGGTGAACATCGCGGCACGCATCGAGCCGCTCGCCGAGGCCGGCGGCATCTGCATCTCCGAGGACGTCGCGCGGCAGATTCAAAACAAGATCGACTGTCCGCTCGCGAAGCTCGGCTCGGGCGAGTTGAAAAACATTCAGCTGCCGGTCGAAATCTACCGGATTATCCTCCCGTGGAAAAAGGCGCGGTCGCCGCTGGCCGACCGCGTTGCCTTTCTGCTGCGGAAAAACTCCGCCCGCCGGGCGCTGGCCGTTGGCGCCCTCGGGGCGGTGATGGCGGCGGCGCTGTGGCTCCGGCCGCCGGCCGCCCAAACCGGGCCGGTCAACCGGCTGGCGGTGCTGCCGCTGCAGAACATCGGCGGCAAGGCCAGCGATGACTATTTCGCGGAGGGGATGACCGAGGAGCTGATCTCGTCGTTGTCCACCATTCGCGAGCTCGATGTCATTGCGCGCACGTCGATCGCCCGGTTCAAGGATGCGCGCCTTGATGTCCGGGAGATTGGCGCGGCCTTGAACGTGGGCTCGATTCTCGAGGGCAGTGTGCGCCTCGCCGGCGACGAGGCCCGGATCAACGTCAACCTGGTTGACGTCCGGACCCAGAAAACGATCTGGTCCCAGGAATACCCCGGCCGGATCAAGGACATCTTTGCCATTCAGTCGGCCATCGCCACGAGTGTGACGGCGGCGCTGAAGGTTCGGCTGCTGGCGGGCGAAAAGAGCCTGCTCGAGCGGCACCAGACCGACAACAGCGAGGCGTCGCGGCTGTATCTGGCCGGAGTTTCCCACCTGAACAAACGGACGGGCGAGGAAGTCATGCGGGCGGTCGACAGCTTTTCGGCCGCGGTCGCCCTGGATCCGACGTTTGCCCTTGCGCAGGCCAAACTCGCGGAAGCGAGCACGTTGGCCGGAGTGGCGGGTTACGGCACCCTACCCCGCGTGCAAATGATCGCAGTGGCCCGGACCGCCGCGCACCGGGCGCTGGCGCTCGATGACTCGCTGGCCGAGGCCCACAATGCGCTCGGCTACGTGAAATTCCGCATTGATTGGGACTGGACCGCGGCCGAGACGGAGTTCAAACGGGCGCTGGAGTTGAAGCCCGGCTATGCGCGGGCCCATGAGTTGTATGGCCTTTTTCTCGCCATTCAGGGGCGTTTGGAAGAAGCGCTGCCCCAAATGCGACGGGCCCAGGAGCTTGATCCGCTGTCGCCCAGCGTGAGCAACGGTATCGGGCGCGTGCTGCACTTTCAGCGCAAGTTCGACGCAGCGGTAGCCCAGTTCGACCAGACACTCCTCCTCGATCCGCAATACGCCGAGGCGTATTTCAGCAAGGCACTGTCGTATCAGTTGCTGCGGCGCTCCGATGATGCCATCGCGGCGATGGATACGACCCTCCGGCTTTCCGGCCACTCGCCCCGGCCGGTAATGGTGGCGATGCGGGGTCTGATGCTCGGGCTCGCCGGGAAAAAAGCCGAAACCCAGAAAATTTATGACGACATGCTGGCGGCATCCCAGCAGACGCACGACTCGTCCCATTGTCTTGGCCTCCTTGCGGTCGGACTCGGGGATTTCGGCCGCGCCCTGGACCATTTCGAGCAAGCCTACGAGGAACGGGATGGCATCTTGATCTACCTCGCGGTTGATCCGATCACCGAGTCGATTTGGACCAACCCGCGCTTCGCCGCCCTCAACAAGAAAATGGGCCTGCCGGACCAGCTCGGGCGAAATATATCCAAATAACTCAATTGAAACGCGGAGGACGCGAAGAACGCAGAGAGGAAACCAGACTTGCTGGCACTATAAATACGATCACCTGCAATGTGACTGCCCCTTGCTCCAATGGCTGCGTTCCAACTTTCTCTTTTGTGTTTTTTGCGCTTTTTGTGGCCAATCCTTCTGAGGAATTAAGGATAAATAAGCGCCGCTGCTTCAACGCCGTAGTCCCGCGAAGCAACACCCGCGTCCCTTTGTATGAGACAAACCGGTAGGGGCCGTTGCCCTCAACGGCCCTCGGGCAAGCCCCCCCACGGCTGGCTGGCCACCACCCGGCACAGGAGCAATCGGACACGAGGTCAGCCGCAAGGTCGGTGCCTGGTCGCACCCGGCGGACCCGGCACTGCAAAAGAACTTACGGTGAACCCCAAACCCCAAGGCTGACCCGTTTCCTCCGCCACCGTCATTGGCCGAATAGCTTGGTCAGATATAAAAAAAAGGGGCGGGCCAAGAAAGCCCGCCCCTTGGGAGAATTGATCAAGTCCTGCTATCTGGTCTCAGCCCAACTTCCGCTTCGCGGCGCCGAGGGCAGCGAGGGCCAGTCCAAGGAGAGCAATCACCGACCCGCCATCAGGAGCACCGTGAACAACACCACTGCGGACCATGAAGAGATAACGGCCAGCTTCCGTCCGATTCAAACTGTGGGTGTTCAGCGCATTCACGCCACCGTCAAGGAAGGCACCGTTAACGCCAGAGCCGGGGAGTTCATAGAACGATCCGAGCCCATTCGTATAGCCAGCGTGTGCCGATCTGCCACCAAGGCCGGCGGAGCCGCCACTAGCATCACCGGTTTCCCACTTAATTGTGTCGTAGTTGAAATAGATATCGAAATCTTTAGCG
>JANMVS010000148.1:0-20203 GCA_031392885.1 Verrucomicrobiota bacterium | reverse complement strand
CGCATTCTACTGATAAGTGGGTTGCGGGAGCGAAACTTCTCATTTATTTTGCCTTTATTTTCGCCTCACAACACATGCAAGAAACGTCACATAGCCCTAACCCCATGATTCTAATACTTTTAATACTGAGTCCGACTAGCTGCTAAAAGCTTTAGAATCATGGGGCCTGGGGGACTTTTGATTTTCTAGGGCAAATTGGCGTTGAACCCAGGGACGGATCGCGCCGCACCATGAGGCTGTTAGTGCAGGATCCCACCGCTGAGCCTGCGGCTATCGGCCTGCGGCAATCGGTCTTTGGTCAACGCCCACTTTGGTGCCGACGGAGCCGTCGATCAGTCAACTCGTCTGGCCGTCACCCGGACGCATCGCCTAAAACGTCACCTTCACTTCGTAGGGTTGCAGACCCCCATCCAGCGCCGGACGGCGCCTGTGCCATTCGGTCGCTTGTTCGTAGGCGTGGGCCAGCGCCAGCACCTTCTCCTCGGCCCACGGTGCCCCCGTGATTTGTAAGCCGATCGGCACACCATCGGCGAATTGGCCACAAGGAATCGAGATCGTCGGTAGGCCAAAGATATTGAACTGCGCCGTATTCGCGAGCGTCGGCGGCAACGCCTTATCCGACTCAACGCGCTGAATCGCTTCGGCGATCGGGTAGGGCTTCATCTTCGTGGTCGGTGTGATCAGTAAGTCAACCGTGTCAAACGCCTTCACCACTTGACGCCTCAGCAGACGTACCGCCCGCATGGACTCGACATAGGTCGTCGCCGGCATCGCCACCGAACGGCTCAGTCCCTTCCGTGTCGCCGGCATGTAGGCTCCCTGCGATTTCGGGTAGTAGGGTAAATGGTAAGTCGCGGTCTCGGCACCGCCGGAGCTTGGACCGTAGGCGACGGCCGGCAAAATGGAGTCCTGATGGCCAGCGGTTAAGTGACTCAGAACGCCAAGGGCCGTTTCCACAGCAGCGGCCACTTCGGGGTCCAACTTATCGAAGAAACTTGCTCGCGGCACGCCGAGACGGAAGGCTTGGGTCGGGGCACCGATGGCCTTGGTAAAGTCCGGCACGGGCCGGTCGACGCAGTCGATGTCGAGTTCGTCATAGCCCGCAATCGCCTGCAGCAGTACGGCCGCATCGGCCACGGTTTTGGTGAGAGGGCCGACATGGTCCAGCGACCACACCAGCGGAATGATGCCGCGTATGGAGGTCCGCCCGTAGGTGGGCTTGAAGCCGACCACGCCGCAGAATGAAGCGGGCGTCCGGATGGAGCCTCCTGTATCCGTGCCCAGCGTGCCGTAGGCAAAATCCGCCGCAATCGCCACCGCCGACCCGCCGGATGAACCGCCGCAGTTTCGATCCGGAGCATAGGGATTGCGCACCGGCCCAAAGAAGGTGATCGCACTTGTGCCGCCCGCGGCAAACTCATGCAGGTTGAGCTTGCCCAGCAACACCACGCCCGCCGCTTGAAGCCGCCGCCACACCTCAGCGTCTTCGCTAGGCACGCGGTCGGCAAACAAGGCGCTCGCCGCAGTGGTACGAATACCCTTCGTATCGATGTTGTCTTTGAGGGCAATGGGCACGCCGTGCAGTGGGCCCCGCACGCGACCGGCTGCCCGTTCGGCATCCGCCTTCTTTGCCGCCTCGATGGCCACGTCCGCCGTCACGGTAATGAAGGCGTTCAGGCCCCGATCATACTTCGCGATGCGGTCCAGACAGGCCTTGGTCAACTCCAGCGAAGTGGCCTGTTTCGCACGCAGGGCTTCGGCCGCGCCGAGCAGGGACAGTTGGTGGAGATCTGGGGGAGCCGCCCGGAGCGAGTAAGCTGCAGCGACGGAGGACGAGAGGAAAGCGCGGCGCGAGACAGGCATACACGATCTTACATTGAAATCGCGGGCACGCCCAAGATCTGACCCCCTTCAGCGCGGCGTCTCGCACTCCCTGACGAAGGAGTTTCTCACCATGCGCTTGATGCATTTTCTCAATCCTGGACCGGCGGGAGGTTTGGAGCGGGTCGTGGAGCAATTGGCAATTGGCCGGGCCCGGCAAGGCAGAGCAACAGCGGTCGCGATGACCTGTTTCACATCGAACCAGGCCCAAGGGCTTGAAGCCAAACTGCGCGCGAGTGGAGTGAAGGTCGTGCGAATCGCGGTCAACCCGCGGGACTATTGGGGAGAACGCCAGCGGCTAGCCGGCTTCGCCAAGGTATGGAAGGCCGATGTGATTCATAGCCACGGATACCGCGCCGATCTCGTGAGCCTTGGGTTGGCCCGCACGATCGGCGGCGTAGCTTTGTCCACCGCCCATGGTTTCACTGGCGGCCCGTGGCGCAATCGAGCGTATGAAAATCTGCAGCGCCTGGCTTGGCGCTCTTTCCATGCCGTAGCTGCCGTTTCGGAACCTTTGCGCAGAAGGCTGATCGACTCCGGAGTGCCGGCGTCGAGAGTGACCGTTGTGCGAAACGCTTGGGCGGGCGAGGAACCCGAGTTTGATCGCCTGCAAGCGCGCCACGAGTTCGGCGTCCCCCAGGATGGCTGCTGGATCGGCTGGGTGGGCCGCCTCAGTGCAGAAAAAGGACCGGACCTGATGATTCGCGCTCTCGCCAATCTGCCGGATTCCGCTGGTCTGGTGATGGTCGGCGAAGGGCGGGAACGAGCGGCTTTGGAACAACTCTCGCAATCGCTGGGTATCGCGAGTAGGGTCCGGTTTGCAGGCATCATGGCGGATGCAGGGCAACGGATGAAGGCGTTCGATTTGCTGGTGCTGAGTTCGCGCACTGAAGGCACACCGTTGGTCTTGTTGGAAGCGATGGCGGCCCGAGTCCCTATCGTGGCGACGCGAGTGGGCGGCGTTCCGGATCTAGTCAATGATCGGGAGGCTTATCTGGCTGAACCAGATACGGCATCGCTGACGAAACAGCTGCGGCTAGCCCTTGCCGACCCGATAGAGGCAAGCGGGCGTGCACGAGCTGCGCGAGAAAGGCTGGAAGGATCTCCGGGCGGCGCGTCCTGGATTGAGGCATATGAACGCCTATATCGCCAACAGCTTGCGGGGACAGATGACGTCCGCGCGGCCCGGCTTTCGAGCGCTTCGATTCAACTGAGCCAGTGAGAAGATCGGCGATTCAGAAAGGCATGGCGTCCCCAGCGGGATTCGAACCCGCGTTATCGCCGTGAAAGGGCGGTGTCCTAGGCCGGGCTAGACGATAGGGACGCAAGAAGAGGCCATGATTCAAGCTCACGGCCTCTCTCATAAGACTAGCAAAGTTTAGCGCTGAACGCGAGCCGATCCACCTTTGGCCAACTCCGAAACCTGCTTCAATGTTGCCATGGTCGTATCGCCCGGGAACGTGGTCAACAATGCGCCGTGCGCCCAGCCATGATTCAGCGCGTGCTGCGGTGAAAGACCGGCCAG
Organism: Verrucomicrobiota bacterium; assembly: GCA_031392885.1. Taxonomy (GTDB): domain Bacteria; phylum Verrucomicrobiota; class Verrucomicrobiia; order Opitutales; family Opitutaceae; genus Lacunisphaera. The sequence continues at coordinate 16,797 of JANMVS010000148.1, read as the reverse complement.
GATGCCGTAGAACAAGCCGGCCGCGAAGCCGTCGCCACCGCCCACGCGATCAATCACGTCGAGCTCGTAAGTCGGAGCCTGGAACGTTTGGCCATTGGCCCACACCACCGCGCTCCAGCTATGCCGGTTCGTCGAATGAACCTCGCGCAGCGTGGTCGCCACTACCTTGACGTTCGGGTGCTTCCGGGCTACCACATCGATCATGCCGAAAAACGCGCTCGGGTCGAGCTTGCTTTTCGCTTCCACTTCGGGTCCGGGAACGCCGAGGCCCAATTGGAGGTCCTCTTCGTTGCCCACCAACACGTCGACGTTCTCCATGATCCGGCCGATTACTTCGAGCGCCCGGGGATGGCCGCCTACCGAGTTCCACAGCTTCGCCCGGTAATTGAGGTCGAGCGAAACGATCGCCCCGGCTGCCTTAGCCGCCTTCATGCCCTCGATCATCACCTCGGAAGTGGTCTCAGAGAGCGCCGCAAAGATGCCACCCGAATGGAACCAGCGGATGCCGCCCGCAAAGATCTCAGCCCAGTCGAAGTCGCCCGGCTTCAGCAGCGCGGCCGCCTCGTTGGCACGATTGTAGAACACGACCGGTGGGCGGACGCCATGACCTTGGTCGCTGTAGACCGTGGCGATGTTGGGCCCGCGGACCTCGTCGTTCTTGAAGTGCTTGTAGAAAGGCGTTACGCCCATGGCTTTCACGCGCTCCTGCACCAGGGCACCGATCGGATAATCGACCATGGCCGAGGCCACACCCGTCCTTAAGCCAAAACAATCGGCCAGATTAGCGGCCACGTTGAACTCGCCGCCGCTGACATGAATGGCGCAGGAGGTTGCTTTGCGGAACGGGATGATGCCGGGGTCGAGGCGGTGGATGAGCGCACCGAGGGCGAGGAAGTCGAGTCCGCCGCTTGCGGGGCGGATGTTGAGGTTGAATGACATGGGTTTCTCCGTGCTGTCGTTCGCGCGCTCGAGTGGCGCGAACGGCAGAAGTATCGCAAAGCCACTATATCAGGCCACGAATCCGGAATCTGGAGACGGTCGCAAGAGCCTCGTCGGCGGCCGGATGGCTTGGTCAGTAACCTTTATATTTACTATAAGTTACGGGTATTAAAGGCGCATCTTTATGGATAAGTCATTTATTTTCAACATGATGACTCTTCGAGAAATTATATGCAAGATTCGTCACATGGCTATAATCTATTGATTATAAATGACTTATATACTAGTCGGACTAGGGTTATAGAAAGGGGCAAGCGTAGTAGAACGCTCTGTTGGCGGACAAAAACGGCCCGCCGGAAGTAACCGCTCGGGCAGGACTTCGGCGGGCCGAATTGGGTTCGTTTTGCCTTTGGGACTATAGGGCGGCGGTCGCGGCCGCCAAAGCGGCATCGTAATTCGGATGGTCTGCCACTTCCGTTACGTACTCGACGTGCTTGATGGTGTTGTCTTTGCCCACTACGAAAATGGCGCGCGACTCCATCCGCCACTCTTTAATTAGCGTGCCATAGGACTCGCCAAAGTTGCCCGACTTGTGGTCGGAGAGCATCTTCACCTTATCCACGCCCATTGCAGTGCACCAGCGGTTTTGGGCAAAAGGCAGGTCCATACTGATCGTGTAAATCGCCACCCCAGGAAGCTTGCCAGCCTCGTCGTTAAACCGCTTGGTTTGCGCATCGCAAACGGGCGTGTCCAGGCTGGGAACGACACTAAAGACCCGAACGCCCGAGCCCGTGCCCGCCAGCGTAACGGGCTGCATTGTGCCGCTGACAAGTTCAAACTCCGGTGCCGGTTGGCCCACCGTCAACACCGGGCCCACCAAGGTGAGCGGGCTGCCTTTGAACGTAGTTCCACCGGGTCGTTCCGTGCTGGCCATGCTTTTGATTTCTCCTCAATTTAATGTCGACCGATTGCGAGGCAATCTGGCAAGCCCAGTCTAGCAAGTCTAGCCGCCTGGGTCAGGCTTGGCCAACCACGGGATGGGTCGCTACCCACGAAAAGGAGCTGTTCGTTAGCTCCTAACGCACCACCCCCAAATGCATAAATTCACTACCCCCACAATCGCGGATTACGATAGTGAACGTGCCCATCACGCTCCTATTCCTGGCCGCGCTGAGCCAACTGGCGGCGCAAGAAGCGCCAGCGGCCATCACCTTCGGCACGACAGTGGTGAGCTCGTCGGGGTTTCGAGGAAAAATTTACCATTTGAAGGAGGGCACGGAATGGTTGCCGCGTCTCGATAAGATGCGCCCCGTGGGGACCATCTACACCAACGCCATCAATGTGCCGGCCCAGGAGTTTCAACGTGGTTTTCCAGGGATCACCGAAAGATTCGAATGGTTCGGGATTCAATATGAGGCCAAGATCTGGATCGAGACGGAGGGCCGGTACGGATTTACGTTGCTGTCCGACGACGGATCGCAGCTCAGCATCGACCGCAAGATGATGATCGACAATGACGGCATTCACCAGCCACAGCGGCTGGACGCTAGCGCTGTACTGACTCGCGGCGTACACGAAGTCCTTGTTTCGTACTTCCAAGGTCCGCGCTATCACGTCGCATTGATGTTGGGCATCGTGCCACCGGGCGGCGAACTGCGCGTGCTGAATACGGACGACTTCTCGCCGCCCAAGGACACGGGGCAGTGGGTAGCCGGCAGGATTCGGGAAATCAGGAAAGCGGAGAACCCTTGGCCAGCAGGCCCGCCAATGCCTCACCGCCGGTGACGGGCAGTTGGCAAGTGAAATTCTCGCAGACGTAAACGGTGGCCATGCCATCGATCGCTGGCATGGCGGTGGGTGCCCATTCAGCGCGCAAAATGCTTTGGAACGGCGCGAATTTCGCGCGCGCCAGTTGCAACAGCTGGGCATCGTAAGGGCCGGCGAAAACCACTTGGCGATGCGGCGTACGCGCCCCCAGCAAAGCCACCAGCATCTGCGGCAACGTGCCCGTGGCTTGGGTGAGACGCGGCGTGAAAGCCCGAAAGAGCCTTTCCGCAGCGTCGCGATACTGTACTTCACCGGTGACGGCATGCAACGTCACCAGGGCTACGGCAGCGGCGGAGTTGCCGCTGGGTTCAGCACCGTCGTAGTCGTCCTTAATCCGCAGGATCAAGTCGGGGTCGGTGCCGGTAGTCGAAAAGAATCCGCCGTGCTCGGGGTCTTCGAAAAGGTCAATCAAGTCGTCGGCGAGGGTGCGGGCCAGCGTCAGATGGCGAGGGTCGAAGTCCGCTTGGTGCAGGTCAAGCAAGGCTTGCGTGAAGTAGGCGTAGTCGTCCAGGAAGCCGGGGATTGCGGCAGCGCCCTGTCGGTAGCGGCGCAGCAGAACGCCGTCACCGGTGATGAGTTGCTCCTTCAAAAAAGCGGCGGCGCGTTGCGCGGCAGAGAGATATCGCGGCTCATCCAGAATGGCGGCGGGCGTCGCGCAGGGCGCGATGAATATGGGAGTCAAAGCCGTGGGTGCTGTATTTTACAGCACGGGCCGGAGGCGGGGTTTTAGGTGATTTTCTCCCGGGAGAACGGGGCGCGGAGCAGGTATTCAGCCAGGCGGCGCCGGCCGGGGCGATCGGTGGCAGCGAGCGGGGCCTCGCCGGCGTCGAGGGAGAAACCGCCGTGGCGCCAGGAAAGCAGATGCAGCAATGTCTTGTGCAGGCGGTGCACAGCCAAAATCGCGGCAGATGGAGGCTTGTCAGCCTTAGCGGCAGACTTCTAACTGGCCCGCTCACCCTGACCCATGGCCTCGATCACCAAGAGCTACGAATCACGCGACGTCGAAAACAAGTGGTATGCCGCCTGGCGGCAGGCGGGCTGCTTCGCGGGCCAACCCAATCCCGCACGCTCGCCTTACACCATCATGATCCCGCCGCCCAATGTGACGGGCGTGCTGACGATGGGCCACGTGTTGAACAACACGATCCAGGACATCCTCGTCCGCCGGGCGCGGCTCGAGGGCCGGGAGGCCCTGTGGCTGCCGGGCACCGACCACGCGGGCATCGCCACCCAGACGGTGGTGGAGCGCGAACTGCGCAAGGAGAAGCAAACCCGCCATCATCTCGGCCGGGAAAAATTCCTCGAGAAGGTCTGGTCCTGGCGCGACGACAAGGGCGGGATGATTTTAAAGCAGCTGCAGGCGCTCGGCGCTTCCGCCGACTGGAGCCGCACGCAGTTCACCATGGACCCGCACTACTCGCAGGCCGTGCTGACCGTGTTCGTCGATCTTTTCCGGAAGGGTCAGATCTATCGCGGCAAGCGCATGGTCAACTGGTGCCCGGTCAGCCTGACTGCGCTGTCGGACGAGGAAGTGATCATGAAACCGGTCAAGGGCTTCCTCTACCAGGTGCGTTATGAGCTGGTGGACCAGCCGGGCAAATTCATCGAGGTGAAAACCACCCGCCCCGAGACGATTCCCGGCGACGTGGCCATTGCGGTCCACCCCGACGACCCGCGCTACACCGCGCTGCTCGGAAAAAAAGTCTGGCGGCCGCTCAACCGGCTCGCGATTCCCATCATCGCCGATCCGGCGGTGGACCGGGAATTCGGCTCGGGTGCGCTCAAGATCACCCCGGCACACGACAAGGTGGATTTTGAAATCGGCCAGCGCCACCAACTGCGGCCAGTCGATGTGCTCAATCCCGACGGCACGCTCAACGAGCTGGCCGGGCCCGGGCTGGCCGGACTGGAGCGTTTCGCCGGCCGCAAGCAGGCCGTGGAGCTGCTCAAGGCGTCGGGTGCCTTGGTGAAGGAAGAACCCTACGAGAACAACGTCGGTTACTCCGAACGGGCCGATGTGCCGATCGAACCGCGCCTCACGTGGCAGTGGTGGCTGCGTTACCCGAAGGTCGAGGAGGCCAGGATCGCGGTGCGCGACGGCCACATCAAATTTCATCCGGACAGGTGGGCGTAGGTTTATCTGCACTTGCTCGAGAACATCCAGGACTGGTGCATAAGCCGCCAGCTGTGGTGGGGCCACCGCATTCCGGTGTGGTATGCCAAGGGCCTCGACAAGGAGAAGCTCAGCGAGGCGGACCTCGCCGATCCCACCAAGGTGCACGTGTCACTCGCGGGCCCGGCCGACAAAACCAACTGGGTGCAGGAGGACGACGTGCTCGACACCTGGGCCTCCTCGTGGCTCTGGCCGTTCGCGACGCTGGGCTGGCCGGATGCGGCCGCGATGAAGTCGGCTGGCTTCGATTATTTCTACCCGACCACGACACTCGTGACCGGACCCGACATCATTTTCTTCTGGGTGGCGCGCATGATCATGGCCGGATTGGAGTTCGTCCGCCCCGGCGAGCCGTTGGAGCGCCGCCTCCCGTTCCGGCACGTTTATTTTACGGGCATCATCCGCGACCAGCAGGGACGGAAGATGTCAAAGTCGCTGGGCAATTCGCCCGATCCGCTCGACCTGATCGCCAAATACGGGGCGGACGGCCTGCGCTTCGGCATCATCTCGATCGCGCCCCAGGGGCAGGATATCCGATTCCAGGAGGACCGGATCGAGTCCGGCAAGAATTTCTGCAACAAGCTCTGGAACGCCTGCCGCTTCCGCCAAATGAGCGGCGACATGGCCGACAACTCGACCCTCGCCGCGATTCTGCCGCGGCTGGAGCCGGCGAAGTTCGATGCGGACGATCATGCGATCCTCGACCGCCTGCTCGCCACCACCCGCGAGGTGGAACGCTGCTTCACCGACTTTGAGTTCAGCGCGGCCGTTCAGGCGCTCTACGGTTTTTTCTGGAATGATTTCTGCGATTGGTATGTCGAGGTCTCCAAGACCAAGCTCCAGGATCCGGCCACGAAGAACAGTTGCCTCGCGATCCAGGACCTCGTCCTGCGGCAGACGCTGCTGCTGCTGCATCCGTTCACCCCGTTCATCACGGAGGAATTGTGGCACCTGCTTGGGTATGGCGCGGAGGGCACTTTCCTGATGCGGGACCAGCGGCTCGAAAATTCCTCGCAGCTCGCCGGACTTGGCGTGCAGCTCGACACCGCGGCGGCGGCGCGGGTGGGCCAGCTCAAGGCCGTGGTGTCGCAGGTTCGTGCCTTCAAGGCGGAACAGGGCGAGGCGGCCAGCAAGGTGTCCGAATTTGTGGTCGAGGCCAACGACGCCCACTGGGCGGTGCTCGAGCCGAACCTCGGCAAGCTGAAGCGCATGATCGGGGCGGCCTCGCTGGTGCGCGGGGCCATGTCAGCCCAGGCCCCGGCGATCGTCACCGCCTATGGCTCGTGGAACCTCATCAAGCAGCTCAAGAGCGATCCCGTCGCCGAGCAGGCCCGCCTGGTGAAGGAGCTGGAAATGCTCGCCAGACACATCGCCGGCACGGAGGCGCGGCTCTCGAACGAGGCCTTTGTGAGCAAGGCCCCGCCCGCCGTGCTCGACGGTGCCCGCAAGCAACTCGCGGATCAGCAGGCCAAGCAGACCGAGATCAGGCGGTTGCTCACCGCCCTCGACTAAACCCCTTCCCGATGAAACCGTTCCCAGTCCTCGTCCTGACCCTGCTCCTGTCTGGCTGCGTGCAGCAGCGCGAGCGCCGGGTGGAATATCATCCATCGACACCGCTGGACGGCCAGCCGATGCCGTTCTCCGAAGCGGTGCGGACGGGCGATACGCTTTACCTGGCCGGACAAATCGGCAACCTGCCCGGCCGCCGCCAGCTCGTGCCGGGCGGCATCGGCCCCGAGGCGCGGCAGACGATGGAAAACATCCGCGCCGTGCTTGCGCGGCACGGCGCGTCGCTCGACCAGGTGGTCAAGTGCACCGTTTTCCTCGCCGACATCCAGGACTGGCCGGCGTTCAACGAAGTCTACGTGCAGTTCTTCAAGCATAATCTGCCGGCACGCAGCGCCCTGGCCGCCAGCGGTCTGGCCCTCGGGGCCCGCGTCGAGGTCGAGTGCATCGCGTACATTCCACCCCCAGCTCAATAGCTTTTATGCGACGCCTCACTCGCGGGTTCATCGCCGGTTTCACCCTCTGGGCGACCGCCAGGGGAGCGGAATATCCCGCGCCGGTCGCAGGTGATTTCGTGCTGCAGGATTTCGCGTTCCGCTCGGGCGAGACGCTGCCCGCCCTCCGCCTGCACTATCGCACCCTCGGCACCCCCCGGCGAGATGCGCACGGTGTCGTGCTTAACGCTGTCCTCATTATGCACGGCACCGGGGGCCACGGTGGCTCGCTCCTCAGTCCGGAGTTTGCCGGCGAGCTCTTTGGCGCGGGACAGCCCCTCGACGCCGCGAAGTATTACCTCATTTTGCCCGACGGCATCGGCCACGGCAATTCGTCCAAGCCCAGCGACGGCCTGCGCGGACATTTCCCCCATTACGGCTACCGCGACATGGTCGAGGCGAGTTACCGGCTGCTCACCGAGGGGCTGAAGGTGAATCACGCCCGCCTCGTGATGGGCCAGTCCATGGGCGGCATGCACACCTGGCTCTGGGGCGAGGAGCACCCGGATTTCATGGCGGCGCTGATGCCGTTCGCCAGCGTTCCCGGCGAAATTTCCGGCCGCAACCGCGTCTGGCGCCGGGTCATCATCGACGCCATCCGCCAGGATCCGGCATGGCAGGGCGGCGACTACACCCGGCAGCCACCCGCGCTCCGCACCGCCCTCCAGATGTCCTGGCTGATGGGCCTCAATCCTGTCCTGCGCCAGCAGGAGGCGCCCACGCTCGCCCGGGCCGACGCGGCGATCGACGCTTACCTCACCGCCAACCTGAAGACGAGCGACACGAACGACCTGTTGTATGCGTTTGAGGCCTCCCGCGACTATGACCCGGGCCCGGGCTTGGAAAAAATCACGGCTCCGCTCTTGGCGGTAAATTCGGCCGACGACCTGATCAACCCACCGGAGTTGGGTATTCTGGAGCGTGAAATCGTCCGGGTAAAACACGGCCGGGCCCTCGTGCTTCCCCGGAGCGCACAGACCCGCGGCCATCAGAGCCAGAGTTTCCCGGTGCTGTGGAAGGACGTGCTGGCGCGCTTCCTGACCGAGACGGAACCCTGAGCCTGCGGCGGGGCTTGCCTGCGACCGGAAGTTTTATCTAGCTGAAAGCACGCATGAAAAAAGCCCTGATCACCGGCATTACCGGACAAGATGGATCCTACCTCGCCGAACTGCTGCTCGAGAAGGGTTACGAAGTGCATGGCATCATCCGCCGCGCCTCGACTTTCAACACCAGCCGCATTGATCACTTGAATTTCGACCGCCACGCCAATGGTGCGAAGCTCACCCTGCATTACGGCGACCTGGCCGATGCCGTGCAGATGGTGAAGCTGCTCTACGAACTCCAGCCCGATGAGATCTACAATCTTGCCGCCCAGTCCCATGTGCGGGTGTCCTTCGATATTCCCGAGTACACGGGCGACATCGACGGGCAGGGCGCGCTCCGCATCCTCGAGGCCATCCGCGAGGCCGGGTTGGTGAAGAAAACCCGTTTCTACCAGGCGTCCTCGTCCGAAATGTTCGGCAAGGTGCAGGAAGTGCCGCAGACGGAGACCACGCCGTTCTGGCCGCGTTCGCCCTACGGCTGCGCCAAGGTGTACGCCTATTGGCTGACGGTGAATTTCCGCGAGAGCTACCATCTCCATGCAAGCAACGGCATCTTGTTCAACCACGAGTCGCCGCGCCGTGGCGAAACGTTCGTGACCCGCAAGATCACCCGTGCCGCCACCCGGATCAAACTGGGTCTGCAGGACTCGATCTACCTCGGCAACATCGACGCCAAGCGCGACTGGGGCTACGCCAAGGAATACGTGGAGATGATGTGGCTCATGCTGCAGCAGGACAAGCCGGACGACTATGTTGTCGCGACCAACGAGACGCACAGCGTGCAGGAATTCTGTGAAGTCGCCTTTGGCCTCCTCGGTCTGGACTGGGCCAAATACGTCAAGCACGACGTCCGCTACGAACGACCGGCGGAGGTGGAGTTGCTGATCGGCAACCCGGCCAAGGCGGAAAAGCAGCTCGGCTGGAAGCCCAAGGTGGTTTTCAAGGAATTGGTGAAAATCATGGTCGAGCACGATCTCGAACTGGCCAAGCGCGAGGCACAGATCGCCCGCCTGCCCAAGCCGACCAAGTCGCCGTTCGCCTGAGCTGGCCCCGAGCGACCGGCCCTCTTCAAATGATTTGTCATTCTGAGCATCGCGAAGAATCCATCAGCATGACCGGTGGCGGGAGTCATGCTGGATCCTGCGCGGCGCTCAGGCTGACAGGCTGCGGCAATGCATCCGGAGCTATCCGGGATATCCGTGGTAAAAAATGAAACTGTTTATCGCCGGACATAATGGGATGGTGGGAGGGGCCTTGGTTCGCCGCTTTCGCACGGAATCTGGCGTGCAGCTGGTGCTCAAGACACGCGCGGAACTGGACCTGACCGATCAGGCGGCGGTCGCGGCCTTTTTCGCGAGGGAAAAGCCCGACGTGGCGATCATCGCCGCCGCGAAGGTGGGCGGCATTCAGGCCAACAGTACCTATCCGGCGGAATTTCTTTATGAAAACCTCGCTGTGGCGACCAACACGATCCAGGGCGCCTATCTGGCGGGCGTAAAGCGGTTGCTGTTTCTGGGCAGTTCCTGCATCTACCCCCAACTGGCCCCGCAGCCCATGGCCGAGAGCAGCCTGCTGACTGGGCCCCTCGAACCAACGAATGAGGCTTACGCTATCGCCAAGATCGCCGGGCTGAAGCTTTGCGAGTATTACCGCCAGCAGTACGGCGTGCTCTACCATTCCGCGATGCCGACCAATCTCTATGGCCCGGGCGATAATTATCACCGGCAGAATTCCCACGTCCTCCCCGCGCTGATCCGGCGCTTTGACGAGGCGCGCGCCGCCGGTCAGGCCGAGGTCATGGCGTGGGGCACCGGTACACCGAAGCGGGAATTTCTTCACGTCGACGAACTCGCCGAGGCCTGTGCGTTTCTGCTGCAGCTTTCCAATCCGCCCGACCTGATCAACATCGGAACCGGCACGGACGTGACCATCAAGGAGCTGACGGAGCTCGTGGCCCAGGTCACCGGCTTCCGGGGGCGGATCGAGTGGGATACCGCGAAGCCCGACGGCACACCGCGGAAGCTGATGGATGGGTCGCGCCTGACCGCCCTCGGCTGGCAGTCCCGGATCGGTCTGCGCGAGGGGGTGGAGAAAACGTACGCCAGTTATCTCGCCGAGAAAGCCGCCGGCACGTTGCGGTGCTGAGCGCGGGCCTTGAGCAGAGCGTTGACGTCGCTGGATTAGGTCCCCATGTTGGTCCCGCTGGCCATTCAGATCCATCCCCACATTCAACCCCTCCCGACTATGTCCACTACGCCTGAGACCCCTCCCGTCGCCTCCACCGAGGATCGCACCGTCGCCATTCTCACCTACCTCACGATCATCGGCTTCATCATCGCGATTGTCATGCACGGCAGCAAGAAAACCGCCCTCGGCACTTTCCACCTGCGTCAGGGGCTGGGTCTGTTCATCACCGGGATAGTGATCTGGATCCCCGGCCTCATCATCTCTTTTATCCCCTTTGTTAACCTGCTGATGGTGGTGGTTTGGCCGGCGGTGGGGATCGCTTTATTTGTGCTTTGGATCATGGGACTGCTGGCGGCGGTCAATGGTCAGTCGAAGCCCATGCCGGTCGTGGGGGAATATTACCAGAAATGGTTTGCCGGTGCCTTTGTCTGATTGCCGCGCCAGTCGCGCGCAAACTGAACCGCCGCCCGGCTTTTGCGGGCGGCTTTTTTATGCCGGGCGGCAACGGGACGGACTTTCCGCTTGCGGCACGGTCACTCCTGCCAAGGGTGGAGGGCTGCCATGATTGCACCCGAGACCTTTTCCCACCTTGAGAACATAAAGAAGCGCGCCGGCTACTTATGGAGGTTTCTTTGACGTCGAACAAAAGCAGCGGGAAATAGAGGCGATGGAGGCGCAGATGGGCGCCCCGGGATTCTGGGACACCCCGGATCGGGCCCAGAAGCACATCGCCAAGGTTAATGGCCTGAAGCGCCTGATCATCGGTCTGATTGCCTTTAACAAACGGGTCGATGACGCGTCCGTCATGGTCGAGCTGATCGAATCGGCCACCCCGGCCGAACAGGAGGACTACGCCAAGGAGCTCAATGTCGCTGTGACCGCGATGGTGGATGACCTCGACAAGCTCGAGATCACCTCCTTCCTCACCGGCCAATTTGACCGCAACAACGCCATTTTCAGCATCCAGGCCGGTGCGGGTGGCACCGAGTCGAATGACTGGGCCGACATCCTTTTCCGCATGTATTCGCGCTGGACCGAGCGCAAGGGCTACTCGGTCGAGCTGATGGACGTGCAGCCGGGCGACACCGCGGGCATTTCCAAGGCCACGATCCTCATCAAGGGCGAGAACGCCTACGGTTACGCCAAGGCCGAACGCGGCGTGCACCGGCTCGTGCGCATCAGCCCCTTTGACTCCAACAAACGCCGGCACACCTCGTTCTGCGCCGTGGATGTCGTGGCCGAGATCACCGAGGAGATTGTCATCGACATCCCCGAGGATGAGATCCGCACCGACGTCTACCGTTCCTCCGGCAAGGGCGGGCAGGGCGTCAACACCACCGACTCGGCCGTACGGCTCACGCACATGCCCTCGGGCATCGTGGTCGTCTGCCAAAACGAACGCTCGCAGATCAAGAACAAGGCCACGGCCATGGTGGTGCTGAAGGCCCGCCTTTATGAGAAGCGCCTGGACGACAAACGCAGCGAGATGGAGAAATTCTACGGCGAGAAGGGAGAAATTGGCTTCGGCAGCCAGATCCGCAGCTATGTGCTCCAACCCTACCAGATGGTGAAGGACCTCCGCACCGGCGTCAGCACCAGCGACACCCAGGGGGTCCTCGACGGCGACCTCGACCGTTTCATCTACGGCTGGCTACGGGCCGGCTGTCCCCGGCACCGCAACAAGGACATCCAGATGGATGATTAGGCATTGTTCACTTTCTCGTCCTCCGCTCCCGTACTCGACAGGGCAGGAGAATGAGAATATCCGACCAGATTCCATGCCATGAGCAAAGCTGCCAAGCAACGCCACTGCCCCGCCACCGGCAGCACGATCACATCCGCCGAGTGTGGAGCGAACCGCCACAGTCGCTACGCCTGTCCGACGGAATGCCCCCACAATCCTTTCGTCCCAGCGCACTACCCGGCGCTGCTGGAGATGGAAGCCCGGCTTGATGCCGCACTTTTCAGCCGGCTGCTGGCGGAGGATGACGGCGCGAGGCTGGCGCTGGCGGAGGCGGTGCGGAGCAACCCCGGCCATGGTCACCACGCCGCGGCGGTCTGCCGGTTGTTTTCCCAGCGGGACCGTGATGGTCGTACCTTGGCCGCTCGTTGGGAGGCGGCCGGATTTCCCGGACTCAAAAACGACGATCGAATGATGCTGCGGGGAAAAATGCAGACGCGCGTGGCGCTGCTCGAAATCCGTCAGGTGTTGGATGAGCAGAGCTTCGATGCCATCGACCTGCTTGATCCCGCCCGGCCGGTCCGGCGTTTCATCGACCGGCAGGTCGCCGCCCGCTCCGCCCGTTTTTCCGTCGTACTCACCTGGGCCTATCCGCTGCCGCATTTTTGGCGGGTATCGGGAACTGGCGTGGTGCTGCCCGAATTTGCCGCTCTGGAACCGGATGAGGTGGTGCAGGAATGCATCGCGCACCTCGGCGGTCCGACCGCGCCCGGCGAGACGAGGCATCACTGGTTGCTGGAAAATTTCACCCGCATCGACGCCACGCTCACGGCGGCCACTTTGACGCGCCGGCAAAGCATGTTTGCGGGTATTGATGCGCAGTTCGGTGTCGCTACTTACGAGTTGTGCGCACCCTTCCGGGAGTGTCGAGCCGCGCTCGTCGCCGACCCGGCCGTGGCGCCGGACGATTTGTCGACTGAAGAGAGCGCCGAAGGTCTGTTGGAAGGGATGGTATGGTTTGATGATGCGGCCGCTAGCCGCGAGTTCCTGCCGGCGGCGGCCCGCCATGTGCGGGGACGGATTTTGCTCGGCCGCAACCAGTGGCGAGTGGCGGCATTCGGCGGCGCCCGGTTCACCGGACTGCGGTCGCATTTCGAGGTGAGAATGGGCTCCCGGGTACGATTCATCTCGGAACGCCGGGATGATCTTGGCGCCCGCGTGGCGGCCGGGGATCCGCCGGTCGATGCGGCCGCGGTGCCCCCGCGGTTACTGGAGCAGCCGATGCAATTGGAGCTCCAGTCTTCACGTCTGCCCGGGCCGCCTCCGGGGGTGTCACTGGAGGAATATCAGGCGCAAATGGCCGGGCAGCTTCGCCGTGACCTGCTCGATTCGCCGATCCCCGCACTCGACGGTCTCACCCCGCGCATCGCGGCCCGCAACCCGGCGCTCCGCGCGAGACTGTTGCATCTCATGAAGGGTCATGTGCGCCAGCTCGACGAGGCGAACCTCCGCACTGGCCGCTCCGACGACATCAACGAATTTCTGCGGGAGCTCGGCCTGTTCGAGCTCGATGTCCCGCCACCACCGCTTCGAGCCCGGCCTCCGTCGGATGACGAGGCCGAGGATGAGTGGGACGAGCACGAGGCCGAGGGGGACGGCGATTACCTGTTGCCCGAAGCCGGCCGGCCGGCCGCGCCGCGCCTCATCGGCGCGCCCCTGACCTTCCACCAGGCGCTCGCTGGCCTGGAGAAAGTGATGAATTCGCTCGACAACGCCCGTTCGGGTTTGGACGAGTTGGACCGCTCGGGTGCCACCGTGATCCAGGACGTGGCGGAATTCTCCCAACCGTGGATGTCTGAGAACGAATTCAACTACCTGGTAACTTTTTTGCTCCAGGCCTGGTTTGTCCTGGTGCCCCGAGGCGTCCGGGCGCCGGAATTGCGCTTGGCGGCGATGGAGACCGCGATCTCGGCCGCGGAAACACGTCTGCTCACAACCGGCCGGAGCGGCGTGCTGGCGCTCGAAGAATTTATCCGGGACTGCCGCCAGCCGGGTCTCCTGCAGGCGCTGACGGGCGGGCTGGTGGAATTTGCGAAAAAGATGCCGAAGAATATGCAGCCTTCACCGCCGGCGGTTATCGGCATGACGGTCCTGTTAAAAGTGGTCCTGGACGAATTGGACCAAGCCTTGCGGGCCTGAAGTCCAAATGCCCCACCCCTGGAAAATGACATCGAGCGGGCTGACGGGAAATCTTTCGCTTGCTCGTTATGTGCTCCCGCGCTCGACAGGGCGGGAGAATGAGAAAGAGTAGGAGGAAGAGCATGAGCGCCCCCCCCCCCGACCTCACCCACGAGACCCTTCGTTCCGCCTTCGACCGCCAGTCGCTGTTCGAGAACAAGACGTGGCAGCTCTCGCCGTCGGCGTGGCCGCTGACCCCCGGGCAAGCGGCGCAATTGGAGCTGATTGGCGGGGCCTGCCTCGAATTTCATCAGGCGCTGGAGACGCTTTATTTCCGCTCCGTGGCGGGAAAAAACCTCCTGCGCAATAAACCGCTGCTGGCGCCGTGGGTGGCGGATTATCTGGACCGCGGCAAACCGGCGAATCTGGTCCAGCATGCCCGGGACCCCAAGAACCGCGGCGCGTTTCCCACCGTGCTCCGGCCGGACCTGTTGCTCACGGATGACGGGTTTGCGCTCACCGAACTGGACTCGGTGCCGGGCGGCATCGGGCTCACGGCGTTCCTCAACCAGCTCTACGAGGGGGGCACGGATCAGGCGGTGCTGGGCGCAGGGGATGCGATGGTGGAGAATTTCTACCAGTCGCTCGCCACCCTGCGCCCCACGGTGCGCAATCCGCTCATCGCGATATTGGTGAGTGACGAGGCGGCGACCTACCGGCCGGAGATGCGCTGGCTGGCGGAACAACTGCAGCGACTCGGCCGCCGCGTTTACTGCCTGCGGCCGGAGGATGTGTTTCCGCTGGGGGGGGAGCTTTTTTTCGCGGTCGAGGGCACGCCGGAAAAGATCGACGTCATCTACCGGTTCTTCGAGCTCTTCGACTGGGCCAATGTACGCATCGCTGCCGACATGCTGGAGGCATGGCAGAGCGGGGCGGTGACCATCTCACCGCCCCTGCGGCCTTTTCAGGAGGAGAAACTGGCGCTGGCGTTGTTTCATCACCACTTGCTGCCGGAGTTCTGGGCGGAAAATGTCAGCCGCCGCAGCCTGGAGTTGCTCCGGAAGCTGATTCCCCCGTCCTGGATCATGGACCCGGCCCCGCTGCCGCCGGGGGCCGTGCTCGATGGCCCGCGGGTGGGCGGCCGAATGCTGAACGACTGGCGGGATCTCAGCGGGGCGTCCCAAAAAGAGCGGGACCTCATCATCAAAATCTCCGGATTCCATGAGACCGCCTGGGGCGCGCGCAGTGTCGTCCTGGGCAGTGATTGCTCACGGGAGGAGTGGCAGGAAGCAGTGGAGCAGGCGCTCCGGTTGGCGCCGACCAACCTGCACCTCCTTCAGGAATACAAGAAACCGAAGCGGGTGACGCACCCGTTGTATGAAAAGATCGCGGCGGGCTTGCCAGCCGCAGCCACGATGAAGGATGGCCGACTGCGACTTTGTCCCTACTATTTTGTCGTGGGCGGTCAGGTCAGGTTGTCGGGCGCCTTGGCGACTTTTTGCCCGCCGGACAAAAAAATTATCCACGGGATGGTTGATGCGGCCTTGCTCCCGTCTAGGGTTTTATCCTTAACATAGGGCGTGCTTAAGTCGCTCCATTTTGCCCGCGTCCTTTGGCCAGTCCGGACGGGGTATTGGCTGGCTGGCCTCGTGCTGTTTGGGGTGGTCGGGCTGAGCTCGGTCCTTGCTCAGCCCGCCCCGGCTACGACAGAACTGAAGGAACTCCGCACCAAGGCGGAACACGCTGACCTGGAAGCCCAAAACGCGCTCGGGAATGCCTACACCAACGCCCTGCTGGGCGTAAAGCAGGACTTCGGCGAGGCGCTCAAGTGGTATCGCGCGGCTGCGGAGAAGGGCTATGCTCCGGCGCAATTCAACCTCGGTCTCGCCTGTGAACTGGGTCGCGGCCAGCCGGCGGATGAGAGGGAGGCCTTTAAGTATTACCTGAAGGCCGCCGAGCAGGGTTTCGCCGCGGCGCAGTTCAATGTCGGCAACATGTATTCGGCGGGTCGCGGCGTCGGGCAGGATTTGTTCGAGGCGAATCTCTGGTTCAAGCAGGCGGCGGAGCAGGGGGTCCTGGAAGCGCAGTTCAACCTGGGCCTCGCCTATGAGGCCGGCCGGGGCGTGAAAAAGGACGAGGCCCAAGCGGCCCGTTGGTACAAGCAGGCCGCCGATCGCGGTTTCGTCCGCGCGCAATACAACCTCGGGCTGCTGTTCGAGGATGGCCGGGGCGTGCCGAAAAATGAGACCACCGCGGCTGATTTATACCGGGTGGCCGCCGGGCAAGGCTTTGCGTCAGCGCAAAACAACTATGGGGTCATGATTTCCGAGGGTCGCGGCGGTTTGGCCAAGGATCCCGTGCAGGCCTTTGTCTGGCTCAGCTTGGCGGCGGAGAATGGGGCCAACCCGGCCGCGCGTGATTTTGCCGGTCAATCGCTCTCCCCTGATCAGCGCGCCACGGCTGTCCAGTTGCTGGCCGAACGCAAGGGCGGCAAACCGTCGCGCCCAGCCGTCGCGCCCACCCCGGTGGCGGTCGCCTTCGATAACGTCCGTCCGGCCGACGCTCCGTTGGCGGAGTCCAACCAGCGGGGCGAGCGCGAAGCGGGCCAATCGACGCCGTCTCTGCTTCCGGGCAGCGCGACGGGTAAATTGATCGAGCAATTGCGCGAGCAGAGTCGCCGGCTCGCCGAGCAGGTGCAGTCGCTCACCG
>JANMVS010000128.1:0-16633 GCA_031392885.1 Verrucomicrobiota bacterium | reverse complement strand
AGCATTTGGAAAACGTTCCTGCGCAGCATGCGGGTAGTTTCTTCCGGTCACGGCCAAAATCCGATTTTGGGGCGGGGGCTGATAGGAAACTGGATTGAGGACAGAGCAGCGAAGCACTCAGGGCTCGCGGGGATGGGGTTTAAGGGGAAGGGGCGGACGGGGGCAGAGGGAGAGTGAAAATGACCGGAACTATGCGGGGCGCGGGCGTCCTGCTGATTTCAGGGCGATCTTTCGCCAAAGGTCGTCCTAAAGGTGTGTACATGTCCTTGCTGCATGGCCCGCAGATTGCCGCCTCGCGCAAGAAAAGCAAGCGGTCACGGTCTGACGTCGTCGGGTGCGTCGGGTTGGATGTAATCGTCTTCGGGTTCGGATTGCCGGCCGGTGAGGACGAACACCGGTTCATCAGCACTCGAGTCGGACTGGGCGGCGTATTCAGGGAAGAGCGAGCCTTGGCCTGGATCGGTGGCGGGTGCGCGCCAGGGGGGCAGTTCGAAGCCGGCCTGATCAAAGTCCGCCTCAGCGTCGGGCTGCCAGCATTCGTCGTGGTCCGCAGGTGCCGGTGGCAGCATCCATTGGCGGTAGTAGAGCGGGTCGGTCTTGATCCGGGGATGCTCCAGCCATTTGGGCTCCGGCTGGGGCCCCGCCGGGTAGGCTTCGCCCGTCACCGCTTCGATCAAAGCGGCCGCGTCAATCGGCGGGGCTTGGGCTGGCGGCCCCGTGGTCGATTCGTAGAGCCCGAGCGGTTCAAGGAAGGCGCGGATGGCCGTCGGGGTCTCGATCCACTCGATCGGCCGCAGGAATCCCGAGCACAGCGGGCAGCGCAGTGGATCGGCACCCCAGACTTGCCGGATCAGTTCCCGCCAGCGGACCCGGCGCCGCCGGGCCGGCGGTTTCGGCTCCGCCGGCGCTGTCGTGGAGGCCGCGGCTTTTGTTGCTATACCAGCCGTAGTAGCGGACCGAGGGCACACCCTTGGCGGGAACATGCCAGAGCAGGAAGTCGCCGAAGGTCTGCACCACCATGACCAGGCCCGGTTGGCCGGCCGGGCAGCCGGTGCGCTCGCGCAGCCACGCCGTGATGGCATCGCGCGCGGCGAGGGCGAGTTCGCCCAGCCGGGCTGGCCGGCCCGCGAAGTGTCCCCGCAGCAGCCGGGGCACGGTGAGGACGAGGTGGCGATGAGGCACCGCGGCACAGACCTCATCGGCGATGAAGGCGGCCTCGACGAGGGTGCGGCGCTGGTGGCACGAGGCGCAGAGGCCGCGTTGTTTGCAGGTGAAGGCGAGGAGGTATTCGTGTTCGCACTCGGGACAGCGCAGCCGGGTGAAGCCCGCGTGCAGGTCGCCGCAGCGCAGGAACGCGGCCACGGCGGACGGAACCTGCGCCGCCAGGGGCCCGTGTTTGGCCGATATTCCTGCCTCCTGCCGCAAAAGGTAGGCCGGCCAATGCTGCCTGAACACCTGCCAGACCGGCGAGGAGCGCGGCTGGCGCGGACGGTAACGGCGGCAGACCATGGGCGATATGGTTTCACAGGGCGGCCCCAACCTGCGCGAGCAGGCTTCCTCAACGAATGCCGTATGGCAAGCGCGCTTCCGCGCATGAACTCACGCCGCCAGTCCTGCCGCCAGCGCCAAAGCACTCTTCGCCCGATTCATGATGTAGAGGTGATAGCCCGGGGCGCCGTTGGCCAGCAGGCCGCGGATCTGGTCCAGGGCCCAGTCGATGCCCATCATCTCGACAACATCGGCGTTTTCGGCGGCGACCTCAAGCCGGGTGATAAGTTGCGGCGGCAAGTGGGCCCCGCACATCTCGGTGAAGCGGCGGACCTGCTTCAAGGAAAGCACGGGCATGATGCCCGGCACGATGGGCACGGTGATGCCGGCGGCGCGGCACTTTTCCACGAAGCGGTAGTAAACGGTATTGTCGAAAAAAAGCTGGGTGGTGATGAACGCCGCCCCGGCGTCCACCTTGCGGCGGAGTCGGGTCAGGTCCACGTCGAGGTAGGGCGCCTCCGGGTGTTTTTCCGGGTAGCCCGCGACGCCGAGACAGAAGTCCTGATGGCGGGCCTTGAGCAGTTCGACGAGTTCGTTGGCGTGACTGAGGCCGTCGGCCGTCGTGTGAAACTGCGTGTCGCCCTTGGGCGGGTCACCGCGCAGTGTCATGATGTTGCGGTAGCCGGACCCATGGAGTTGGTCGGCGATGACGCTGAGTTCGGTCCGCGAATGGCCGACGCAGGTCAGATGGGGCATGACGGTGAAACCAAATTCATTCCTCAACATGGCACTGGCCTGGGCAGTGCGATCGCGGGTGGTGCCACCGGCTCCATAGGTGACCGACACAAAATCGGGCGCCATCCGCTTGAGCGCGGTGGCCGTCTGCCGCAGGGATTCCATGCCGGCATCATCCTTGGGCGGGAAAAATTCCAGCGAACGCACCGAGCGTTTGGTGGCAAGTAACTCGGAGATGGGCCGGTCGGCGATCATTGCCAGATCAATGCATCCGTATTTGATGATATGTAAAGAATAGAGTTCATCCTAGGGTGTTGGGGTGAGGGCAACGGTCACTTCCAAAATCACTTGCTCCGCAGTTTCGGCCACAGGTTTGAGCGTAAGGTAGGGAGCCCGCCAACGGGCATGGGTGCGGATGAAGTCCGCGGATGGACCAGATTTTCCAAGCACAATGTAACGCAATCCGGATCGCTTCCAACACAAGGCAATGTACTTGGGCTTGAGTTGGTCATCGAAGAGCCAGGCGATCTCCGGGCTCCACAATGGCAGTACCTGGGTGTCGATGGTTGCCAGCACCCGCGGCAGGCCGGCGTTGTCCGTCACAATCCGGCTTCGGCCGGGCAGGGGCTTGAGTTTGGCGAGCAATTCCAGTTCCCCGGCGCGCACGGAGTCGGGAAATTGGGCAGCCGCTTGCGGCCAGTCACGTGCGGGAATTCGGTACGGATTTTCCGGCAATACCATCGTCTTGGGCAGCGTTTCCAGGAAGACCAGCCCCAGCGCCAGGGCGGCATATCGCGCTGCGGCGGGGTGCGGGCAGAAACTTTGCCATGCATAGCTGGCAACCACCACGAGGAGTGCGAATGCCGGGCCCAGCACGCGCAGCGAATAAAACAATCCTCCGGCGGTGTGGGCCACCGAGACGAACCAGAGGGCGACAACGAGTGCGACGAATGCCCCCACCAGTCGCGACTCGCGCAGGTGTTGCCGGAGCAGGATCACGAGGGCAACCAATCCCGCGCAGGCGGGCAGCGCCCAGAGCAGCAAATAGCGACCCAGTTCCCCCCAGCCCACGGCCGCGTGCGGGGCGCGGAAGCTGTCGTTCCAGTCGATAAAGACCGGGTTGACCGCAAACAGTCCGCCCAGACTCAGACTATACAGCGGGTTGCCGGTCAGCACCCAGACGCGCAGGGGCCAGACGAAAGCCAGCGGCAGCGCCACCACGGCCAGTGTCCAGCTGGTGCGATTAGGCAGATGCATGACCCGCGCGGCCACCACCGCGGCCACGGCGAAGACCGGGCCGTATTCGCGGGTACTCGCAGCGGCGAGGGCGAAAATACCCGCGAGGGCCGCCCAGCGCCGGCCGTCCTTCTCGGGCAAATGGTACAGGCACCACACGAGGCCGCTCACCGCGACCGCGGTCAGCCCGGTCTCCTGCCCGATGAGCACCGACCAGGTAAGGAGCGGGCACGCCGCCGCCAGCAGCACGGCGCGCCGCGCCACGATCTCACCGCCCCAGCGGCTGCCCAGCCGCCAGATAATTTCATGCAAGGAGAGCAACTGCAGTGCGACGACCGGCGACGTCCACAGGGCGTGCTTGCTGCCGGCACACGCATAGGTCCAAGCGTACAAACTGGCGATGCCCGGTGGAATGCTCTCCGCCCAGAAGTAGCGAAGGAAATCCGGGCCGCTGCGCGGCGGATAAAAATCGAGCGAGCCGAAGCGCAGCATCTGCTCGCCGAGGTAGCTCCAGCGGAAGTAAACATCCGGTCCGCTCAATGGCTGGGCAATGAGCCGGTAGCCGACCACGGCCCAGAAGGCCAGGTAGAGCGGCAGCCAGTAGCCCATGCGCGAAAAGCAGGCAAACGAAGACGAGATTTCAGTCGTGCTGCGGCGGCCGGCGGCAAGGTGTCCGCCCAAGGCGATCACACCGAGCGCGGTGGCCAGTGAGAGCAGGGAAATGGGGCCGCCGGTACAGGCGAACAGCAGCACGACGATATAGAGCGCTGCGCTGGAGGTGACAAAGGCCGCCGCCAATGACCAGGGCAGACGCAGGGCCCGCAAAAGCATCGAGCCCGGCAGGAGCAGGCCGGCCAGCAGGAGAGCGAGCCGGAGAATAATTAGGGGGAGGGCAAGCCAATCCATGCGATACTCCGAGGGCTAGCAGGCGCCGAGGGCGTTGCAATGGTGGAGCGTGGCGTCTCGACGCGCTCGAAACGCGTCCGGAGGCCGCGTTCCACCTAGGTCGCCGCAGCCTCGCGGGCTTTCTCGGTTTTCAAGCGCAATTGTCCGCACGCGGCGTCGATGGCGTGGCCTTTCTCGCGGCGCAGCGTAACTGACACCCCGCCGTTGAAGAGCACTTGGGCGAATTTTTCCTGCCGCGTGACGCTGGGTCGCTTCCACGGCAAGCCTTCGACGGTGTTATAGGGAATCAGGTTCACGTGGGCATGCAGGTCGTAGGCGATGTCGCGCAGCTTCTGGGCCTGGTCGATGGAATCGTTGATTTCCTCTATGAGAATGAACTCCAGCGTGACCATCCGGCCCTGCTTTTCCGAAAACTCCTTCACCGCGGGCAGCAGTTCCTTCAGCGGCCACTTCCTGTTCACGGGCATGATTTGCTCGCGCACTTCGTCGGTGGCGCCGTGGAGGCTGATGGCGAGGCGGATGCCGAGCGCCTCATCAGCGAGTTGTTTGATCCGCGGGACGAGCCCGGAGGTGGAAAGCGTGATGCGGCGGGCGCCGAAGCCGAGGCCCCACTCGGCGTTGAGGATGGTGAGGGCGCGGATGATGGCGTCGTAGTTGTGCAACGGCTCGCCCATGCCCATGACGACGATGTTATCAAAGGAAGCCAATTCGGCCCGGGCGCGAGGCGTGCGGGCATCCTCCTGCCGGCAAACCTGGATGAGTTGGTGGACGATTTCTCCGGCGGAGAGATTGCGTTTCAGCCCTTCAAGGCCCGACGCACAAAATTTGCAGCCCATGGCGCAACCGACCTGGGTGGAAATGCAGATGGTCTTGCGCGAGTTCTCCTGCCCGACGCCCAATTGCGGCGCGCGAATGATGACGGTCTCGATCAGCGACTTGTCGCCCAGTTCCAACAGCAGCTTGTCCGTGACGTCCTCGGACTGCCGGGTGAGGACGAAAGCGGTCGGGCTGAGGTCAAAGGTCGCGGCGAGCCACGCCCGCAACGGGCGGGAGAGGTTCGTCATCTCGTCCCACGAGCCGACCCGCTTCTTGTAAAGCCAGTCCAGAATCTGGCGCGCGCGAAAAGCCGGGTGTCCGTGCTCGGTCAGGAGCGCGGTGAGCGAGTCAAAGCTCTCGCCGTAGATGGCCGGTTTGGCGGGCTGGAAAAGCATGGAGGGGAACAGTGGAGAGGATGGGACTGAGAGTTGAGAGAAAAATCGCCGGCACAAAGTCGGACGTTGCCGTTCTACTCTCAACCCTCAACTCTCAGCTTTCAACTCGCCTCATGAATCTCATCCACCGGCATATTTTCGCCAACGTCGTCCTGACGTGCGCGGCCGCTGTGGGCCTGTTCGCTTTTGTGCTGATGATAGGCAACGCTTTGAAGGACATCCTGCCGCTCATTCTGGCCGGGCAACTGGCGCTCGATACTTCCCTCCGGCTCATCGGCCTGCTCGTGCCGTTTGTCGTGTCCTATGCCCTGCCCATGGGCATGCTGACCGGAATTCTGCTGGTGCTGGGCCGGATGTCATCCGATCACGAGATCACCGCACTGCGCGCCTCCGGCCTGAGCGTTGCCTGGTTGTCGGCGCCCATCCTGTTCTCCGCGATTTTGGGGGTCGGCCTGTGCGCGGTGATCAACTTCCAGTTCATGCCGGTGGCCCGGGTGACCTATCACCGGGAAATGGCCGAGGCCGTGCGGCAGAACCCGCTCAGTTTCATCGTGCCGAAGACCTTTATCCGGGAATTTCCCGGCATTGTGCTCTACGCGGGCGAGAAAAAAGGGTCGCAGCTCAAGGATTTCTGGCTGTGGGAGCTGGATGCGCAGAACCGGGTAAAACGGTTTGCGCGGGCGGACACGGGCCGGCTCGATTTCGATGAGGCCAACAACAAGCTCATCCTCACCCTGGAGCATGCGCAGGCGGAGATGCGCGATGAAAAGGATCCCGAGAATTTTTCCGAGACGCGGGGGGCGGCGGCGTGGGAGCAGGCGACGTTTGACCTCCCCCTCGACAAGGTCACGGGTCAGCGCACGGTGGGGATAAAGGACAAGTGGCTGACTTTCGGCCAGCTCCTGGCGAAGTGGCGCCAGCTGAACCTGACCGATCCAAAGGTCCCGGCGGCCGAGCGGGCGAAGCAGCAGATGCGCCTCCAGATCACCATCCACGAAAAATTTGCCACGGCATTTTCCGTGCTCTCCTTCGCCCTCATCGCAATCCCACTCGGCATCAAGGCCTCGCGCAAGGAAACCTCGGCCAACCTGGCGATCGGGCTGGCGCTGGCGCTGGCGTATTACTTTGCCACGATCGTCGTCGGCTGGTTCGACAATCAACCGTCGCTCCGTCCCGACCTTTTGATGTGGATCCCGACCCTGGGCTTTCAGGCGCTGGGTTTCTGGATGTTCTACCGGGTTGACCGCTCGTAAGCGTGTTCAGCTGACCGTCGGGCCCTGAGTGGCCACGTGGCCGGAGCGCCCATCAATCAAGCCCGGCAGCAGGGCACACACGGGAATAGTAGCACGCCGGGCCAGCAACTCGCGCGCGGCCTGTTCCAAGGACACCACCGCGATGTCGGATTGGCGGAGGGCGGCCAGAAAGTTCTGAAAAATCGCGCGCCGGCCCATCCCTTCAATCTCGGCATGCAGGGTGTAGACATTCAGCGTGTTGGGCCGCAGGAGTGACAACAGATGGGGCACCAGGCGTGGGGTGGGGTATTCGGGACGGCCCAGCAACTCGTCCAGCGTCGGCAAGGTGGATGGGATTTCAAGGGTGGCAAAGGTGCGTCCCTCCAACCGGGCAAAGAAAGGGGTTTCGCCTCGCGTGTCGCTGGCGTAGAGCAGCCCTGCCCGGTCGTAGGCATCTCGGCTGTGGGCGTTGGCCTGCCAGCCGGCGGCACCGGCGGTGACGGCCTCGGTGCCGAAGATGCGGCGGAACTCGTTGCGCGCAGACGTGAACTCTGCCGCGACGGCTGCCCGACTCATGGTGTGGACGTAGTCCTGCCACCGGTAATGGTTGTAACAATGGATGCCGATCTCAAAACCGGCGGCCCGCACCTGGCGCATGATCGTTTCGTTTCGCCGGCCGATATGTGGGGCGG
The DNA here is from genome assembly GCA_031392885.1 of Verrucomicrobiota bacterium. GTDB lineage: Bacteria > Verrucomicrobiota > Verrucomicrobiia > Opitutales > Opitutaceae > Lacunisphaera. The sequence continues at coordinate 9,133 of JANMVS010000128.1, read as the reverse complement.
GCAACAGGGTGCCGTTGAGCAGCGTGCGCATGCCGTAGAGTTCGAGGATGCTGGTGCGTCCGATCTTTTGCAGGAAACCCGGACGAAAAACGCGCGTGATGGCGCGGCCCGTCTGGTCCGGCCCGAGCGAGAAGAGAAACGTGGCCGGCACGCCTGCGGTGCGCAGGTCGGCGAGCAGGTTGGGGACGCCGAGCCGCGTGCCGCGGTCAGTGTCGACATCGATCTTCAGAGCGAGGCGGAGGGATGGCATCGGGCTTGGGGCGAAGGGTGCGGCCGGGCCGGACCGCTGGGCCGGCCGTCAGCTGATTCGCGGCGCGTCCTGCCGTTCGCGGTGGTTTATTCGAGCGAATAATCCTTGTGCGCAAGGTGGTAGTCGAGGGTCAGGCGGATGGCGGTCTTCAGGTCCACTTTGGGCGACCAGCCGAGCTGCTTTTTTACGTGCGTGATGGCGGGCACGCGTTTCTGGATGTCCTGATAATACTTGCCGAAATATTTGCCGGAGGAGACGGTGACTACCTTCGCGTGGGCGGCGTGCTCGCGATATTCGGGATAATGCTTGAAGGCGGCGATGATGTATTTCGCGAGCTGGGCGACGCTCACGTTGTTCTTCGGGTTGCCCAGGTTGAAGATCTGGCGCGAGGCTTTGCCGTTCTTGTTCTCGATGATGCGCAGGAGCGCATCGACGCCGTCGTCGATGAAGGTGAAGGAGCGGCTCTGCCTGCCCCCATCGACGAGCTGGATCGGTTTCTGAAAAATGACGTTGGAGATGAATTGGGTGAAGAGACGCGAACTGCCCTCCTTCTGTTCAAACACATTATCGAGCTTGGGGCCGATCCAATTGAACGGACGGAAGAGGGTGTAGTCGATGTTGTCGCGCACGCCATAGGCGTAGATGACGCGGTCGAGGAGCTGCTTCGAGCAGGCGTAGATCCAGCGCTGCTTGTCGATCGGCCCATAGACCAGGTTCGTGCTCTGCTCGTTGAGCTCGCGATCCGGCGACATGCCGTAGACCTCGGAGGTGGACGGGAAAATGATCCGCTTCTTGTATTTCGCGCATTGGCGGACGACCGCGAGGTTGGACTCGAAGTCGAGTTCGAAGACCCGCAACGGGTCCTTGACGTACTGGGCCGGATTGGCGATGGCGACGAGCGGGATCACGGCGTCGCACTTCTTGACGTGATACTCAATCCACTCGTGCGAGATCATCACATCGCCCTCGACGAATTTGAAGCGTGGGTTGCCGATGGAGTCGCCGAGTTTGTGGTCGCCGACGTCCATGCCGTAGACCTCCCAGTCTTTCTTTTTCAGGATCGCGTGGGTGAGCGAACTGCCGATGAAGCCGTTGGCGCCGAGGATGAGGACTTTGAGTGGCATAATGGGGGTGGAGTTAAAGAATCTGACCGGGCTGCAGTTGTTGGGGAGTGCCGCGCCACTCGGTGCGGGTGAATTCCATTGCCCCGTCGCCGGTGGCGATGACCAAGGGAGAAACCGTCAGAACTTCGCCGGGCCGGCCGGAGCGGCCGCGCGCGCCGGGCGCCTCGGTCTCCGCCCACCACAGCATGAGACGCGAGTCATGCACGTCGGTGAAGGCGCCGGGATAGGGATCGGTCACGGCGCGGATGAGATTGAAAATCTGCCCCGAGGTCTGCCTCCAGTCGACCCGGCCGTCATCGGGTTTGCGGCCGCCGAAATAGGTGGCCGCGGATTCGTCCTGCGGGGTTTCCCGGGCGGTGCCGGTGAGCAAGGCAGCCAGCTGGCGGGCGAGCACCCGGCGGGCGCAGGGGAGGACCTTGTGGAAAGCCTGCCCGGCCGTGTCCCGCGGGTCGAGGTCAACGCCTTCCTGGTCGACGATGGCGCCGGCATCGGCTTTTTTCACCATGCGGTGCAGGGTCATGCCGATGCGCGGCTCACCGTGCAGGACGGCCCAGTTGATGGGGGCCCGGCCGCGGTATTGGGGCAGCAGGGAACCGTGCAGATTGAACGCCCCGAGCCGGGCGAGCCCGAGGATTTTTTCGCTGAGCATGTTCCGGTAATAGACCGAGAGTATCAGATCCGGCGCCATGAGCGCGATGCGCTCCAGCCACTCCGGCGGGTTAACCGAGGCCGGAGTGAAGACCGGCACATCTTTCGCCCGGGCGGCGCTCGCGGGGGTTTTAAACCAGATTTTTTCTTGCGGGCTGTCGTCGTGCGTGAAAAGAGCAATGACATTGTCGCCGCGCTCCAGCAGCAGCGAGAGACAGTCATGGCCCACTGCGCTGTAGCCGAAAAAAAGAATGCGGGGCCGGCTCATTCCTTCGCCTCGAGAATGTGCCGCACGAAGTAGCGCTGGCGGGTCCGGACCACCTGGTAGGAACGGCCGACATACTCGCCGATGAGGCCGATGCCGACCATGCAGACGCTGAGCAGGAAGAACACGATGCCGAACAGCGTGAACAGACCGCCTTCCTCGGGACCGAGGAGCAGTCGGCGCCAGGCGAGCACGAGCACCAGGAGAAAGCTGCCGCCGGCGCAGCCCAGCGCGAACATGGTGAACATCTGCAGCGGCGCGAGGGAGAAGCCGGTGATCAGGTCAAAGTTCAGCCGGATGAGCTGGTAGAGCGAATAGTTCGAAATCCCCGCGTTCCGCTCGTGGTGTTGCACGGCGACCTCCGCCGGCCGGCTGCTGAACGAATACGCCAGCGCGGGGATGAAGGTGTTGATCGCCCCGCTGCGCACGATGGCATCGACCACCGGACGGGAGTAAGCCCGGAGCATGCAGCCTTGGTCGGTCATCTCGATGCTCGTTGTCCTGCTCCGGATGAAATTGATCAGCCGGGAAGCGCATTTGCGGAAAAAAGAGTCCTGCCGTTTGAGCCGGTAGCCGCCGACGTAGTCGTGGCCGGCGGCGATTTTCTCGAGGAGCTTCGGGATTTCCTCGGGGGGATTCTGCAGGTCGGCGTCGAGCGTGACGATGACCTCGCCGCGCACGCGTTCGAAGGCGGCCATGATCGCCATGTGCTGGCCGTAGTTGGCGTTGAACTCGATCACGCGGGTCTCCCGCGGACGCGCCGTGAATTGGGCGGCCAGCAGTGCACCGGAGCGATCGACGCTGCCGTCGTTGGTGAAGATGACCTCGTAGGTGCGGCCCAGCTGGTCGAGCACGGGGTAGAGCCGCGCGAAGAGCACCGGCAGGTTGAGTTCCTCGTTGTAGACGGGGAGCACCACGGAGAGTTGGATGGCGGTGGTGCTCATGATTTCCGGTGGGCTTGGAGAATTCCGAGCAGAGCGCCGGCCACCCGCGCCACGTCGCCGCGGGTCATGGCCGGAAACAGCGGCAGGGTCAGGATATTGCGTCCGGCGTATTCGGCGTGCGGAAAATCGCCGTCCTTCCAGCCCAGCTTGCGGTAGAGTTTGAAAAGATGGATGGCGGGGTAATGCACGCCCGTGCCGATGCCGGCGGCCTGCAACCGGGCCATCACCTCGGCGCGCGTGAGCGTGAGCCGTTCCTCCCGCAGGATGACTTGGAACATGTGCCAGTTGCTCTGGGCAAAATCGGCGACCGGCAGCTGGAGGCCGAGTTGGCCGGCCTCGAGGGTCGCGAACCGGTCGAAGTAGTCCCGGGCGAGCTCGCGGCGCCGGGCGGTAAAGGTGGCGAGGTGCGGCAGCTGGCCGAGACCGATCCGGGCGGCGACATCCGTGAGGTTGTATTTGCCGCCGACCAGCTCGACTTCCATGCCGTCGTGGCCGGAGCGCACCACACCCTGCAGGCGGTATTGCTCGGCGAGCCCGGCTTCCCGCTCATCATTGAGGACGAGGCAGCCGCCCTCGATGGTGGTGATGTTCTTGTTCGCATGGAAACTGAAGGAGACAAAGTCGCCGAACGCCCCGATCCGCTTTCCTTGCCAGGTGCTGCCAAACGCCTGGGCGGCGTCCTCGATCACGCGAAGCTGGTGTCTTTTGGCGATGGCGTGGAGCCGGTCGCGGTCCACCGGCAGGCCGGACAAATCCACCGGGATGATGGCGCGGGTTGCCGGCGTGATGGCCGCCTCGACGCGGTCAAGGTCGAGGTTGCGGGTGACCGGGTCGATATCGACGAACACCGGCTTGGCCCCGACATCGAGAATGATATTGCTGGTGGCGACCCAGGAGAGCGGCGTGGTGATGACTTCATGGCCGGGGCCGATGCCGGCAATGCGGAGGGCGATCTCCATCGTGCAGGTCCCGGAGTTGAAGGCACGCACCGGGCGGCCGCCGCAATAGTCGGAGAGCTTCGCCTCGAACGCCTTTACCTGCGGTCCGGATGTGATCCAGCCGGAGCGCAGCACCTCGGCGACGCCGGCGATCGTCTCTTCGTCAATGGTCGGACGGGTGAAAGGCAGGAAGGGCAGGGCGGGCTGCGTCGCAGTTGCCGGATCGGCGGCCCGTGCGACGGGCTCAGGGCGGAGAGGAGCGGACATGCTTAGGGTTGGTTGCTAAACAGGTAATGGGACCGGCTTTCATCGAGCAAATAATAACGGAATGATGGATCGGCGAAGAGGCTGGCGGTTTCAGCTTTGCGGGCGACCGCCCAGATGCGTCCTGCCCCGGTCCACTGCTGGCGAAATTCGGCCTCGTCGATGAAGCGTCCGCTCGCGCGGGCCGCCGGGTCGATCCCGACCTCAAGTTCGCCAACGTTGCCCACCACCCCGACTTCACAACGGGCATAGAAGCTGAAGTCGTGAAAGTACTCGGCGTAGTGGTAGACACGGTCGCCCGGCTTGACCTTGGTCTTGAAAAAGGTGGCGAGGTCGCGGGTGCCGGGTCGGGCGATCTCATCTTGGGCATGAGCGAGTGCGAGCAGCAGTATCGTGACCGAGGTGGCCATGGCCAACACGGTCGCGAGGGCATTTTTCCGGCGCCAGAGCCAATGCACCGCAAAGGCGCCCGTGATCAGGGCGAAGGCACTGTACAGGCCGTCAGCCCGCAGCGCCTCCATCTGGGCGGCGTGGCGGATGATGCCCGGATGGATCACGGCGTAGGCGATGCCCAGGCCGAGGATCACGGCGACCGACGAAAATATCCAGAGGCCGGCCCGCAGCCGCGGGCGAGCGTCTTCGTCAATGACGCGGGCCAACCAGGCACCGATCAGCAGGGCCAGGGGGGGGAAGACCGGGAGGATGTAGGGAATGAGTTTGGATTGCGATTTGCTGAAGAACAAAAAAACAAAGGCCGCCCAAAAGGCAAAGAACCACGCGTCAGCATTTTCCTTGCGCCGGGCCCAGCCGCCAGCGAGGGCAGCCTGCAGCGCGGGCCAGAGGAAGCCCATCCAGGGGAAGAGGCCGCCGAGCACCACGGGGATGAAATACCACCAGGGTTGAAAGCGCCCGTGTTCCGTCGTGGTGAAGCGTTCCCAGTGTTCGCGGATGAAATAAAAGTGCGCCCAGGAGGCGTTGCGTTGGGCGGCGAGCACATGCCACGGCGCCGCGATGGCCAGGAAGAGCAGGGCCCCGGTCGGCAGGTAAAACGGGCGGAGTCGCCGCCACTGGTTGAAGAGGAGCAGCCACAGGAACATGATGGCCCCGGTGACTAGGAAGCCGATGAGTCCTTTGGTCAGCGTGGCCAGCGCCGCGCTGGCGTAGAGCCCGTAAAACAGCCAGCGGCGGCGGGCGCCGGGCGGCTCACGCAGGCCCAGAATAAAGCAGAAGAGCGTGGCGCTCATCAGCACTGAAACGGCCATGTCGAGGATGAGCACCCGGGCCAAGGCGAAGTAAAGCAGCGAGGTGCCGAGTACGCCGGCCGAGGCGAGTCCGGCGAGGCGACCATGGATCCGGCGGGCCGCCGCATAGGTGAGCAGCACGCCGGCGAGGGCGAACAGCGCGGGGGTGGCGCGCATGGCGAATTCGTCCGGGCCGAAGACCTTGATAAATCCCGCCACGGCCCAATACATCAGCGGGGGCTTTTCAAAATACAGCACCCCATTGAGTCGCGGCAGCACGTACTCTCCGCTGGCGACCATCTCGCGCGGAATTTCGGCGTAGCGACCCTCATCGGGGTTGACCAGGGTCGAGTCGCCGAGTTGGAAGAAATACAGCAGGCCGAACAGCAGGGCCAGGCATGCCAAGTCGCGCCGGCAGGTGGCCGGGGATGGGTCCAAGTTCAGCATCTAAAGTACACAAATCGCCTATTGACCCGCCGGTGGCAAGCGCCGTTCCAACGCGCAGACGGAAACCGCCGGGCCGAATCTGGGCCCGTCGGCGTTTGTCATTGCCGTGGGGCAGGCTGCCGGGTCATCAGAATGTCACGTTGGCGTAACTTGCCGGAATGGTGTGCCGTCTCCGGTCCGGTGCCAATTAACCGAAATCTATGGATCCAGCTGATGCCGCCTTTGATGTGGCCGCCTGCCTTGTTCGCGTTCGCCAACGCGACCAAGCGGCCGCCCGCGCCTTGGTCGACCACCTTTATCCGCTGGTCATCCGCATCGTGCGGTCCCATCTCCCCCGGCGCGTGGCCGAGGAAGATCTCGCTCAGGACATCTTTCTGAAAATGTTCAGCCGCCTCGAGCAGTATCAGGGCAACGTGCCGCTCGCCCACTGGGTTTCCCGGATTGCGGTGACCACGTGCATCGACCAGTTGCGGGCGCAGAAGCGCCGGCCGGAGTTCCGCTGGGCCGACCTGTCGGAGAACGAAGCCAAGGTGCTCGATGCGGTGCTGACCGACGAGCGTGACGCCCCGCCGGGCGACGCCTTCGCCGCCCTTGAACTCGTGCACAAACTGCTCGGCCAGCTCAAGCCGGATGACCGCCTCGTCCTCCAGTTGTTGGATCTCGAGCAAAAAACCATCGCCGAGATCAGCGCCGCGACCGGCTGGAACCAGACGCTCGTGAAGGTGCGCGCTTTCCGCGCTCGCCGGAAATTGCGGAAAATGTTTCAAGAACTGCAAAGCAAGGAAAAATCATGAACCGATTCGACCACCAATGGCAGAGACTCACCGCCCTCGCACGGCAGGCACCCGACGACCGCGATCTTGCGCCGCCGTCTGGCCTCGCCACCCGCGTCGCCGCCCGGGCCGCCGCGCTGCCCCTCACCGGTCCTTGGGCGGCCTTTGAGCGCTTCGCCCTGGGCGGCCTGCTGGCCGCGGCGGCCTGCGGCGTGGCGGCGATCGCTTTCAATTATTCCACCTTCACGACTGAGCCGACGGATGAATATGCCGCGGCGGACGCGGTCGGTGAGCTGCTCAACCTCTCTTGAAATGAACAAGCCCTGGAAACTTATCCTCCTGCTGGCCGGCATTTTCATCGCCGGCGGTGTCACCGGTGCCTTTGTGATGCTGCGCGTCGGGCGAGAGATGGCGGCACGACGTCCCTTGCCCGAGCAGTGGGCCCCGCAACACCTGAAGCGACTGGTAGAGCGGTTGGATTTGAAACCGGAGCAGATGGAGCAGATCCGCCCCATCGTGCGACGCAACATGGAGCAGCTGAACCGGCTCCGGACCTATTCGATGGCCGAGACCAAGAGCAGCCTCGAGCAGATGCAGCGGGAGATTTCGGAAAAGCTGACACCCGAGCAGCGCGCCAAGTTCGAGCAAATGAACAAGGACATGCGGGAGCGCGTGAGGAAGTTCACCAATGACCGCCAACCCGGGGTCCCGGGTGGACCCCGCCCCGGGCGTCCGCGCCCGGTAGGAGAGCCCGGCCAACCGGCCGGGGAGCGCCCGCCGCCGGACAAGCCGCCGGGCGTCTGAGCAGGGATCATGCAGTTACCTTGGGTGGAACGTGGCCTTCCGACTTCGCCAAGGCTACGACCTTCGCGCCGGACACGTTTTCTTCTCTGCCCGCCAGGCGAACCCGTCCGGCCTGTCCGCCCTGGTTCCTCCGACGTTTTATTTTAGTTGTCAGAGGAGGGGTGCGGCCTACGTTCCGCCTTGGCCAGGCGCCATGCATGAGCAGGCGCGTGAACCCCGCCAGGGCCGGAAGGCAGCAACGGTGACGACGTCCTCCCAGTGCCGTGGAGTGCCTGGCCACTCCTTTTGAAAGTCTGAACGGCTGAAAAGCTGAAAGACTGAAAGAAATCGAAAACGCGGGCTGGATTTTTCCGCCCTTCAGTCTTTCAGTCATCCAGCCCTTCATGTCCTCCGCCTACCAAGTCATCGCGCGCAAGTGGCGCCCCCAGACCTTTGACGACGTCGTGGGGCAGGACCATGTGGTGCGGACCCTGAAGAACGCCATCGCGCGCAACCGCATCGCCCATGCCTATCTGCTGGTGGGCCCGCGCGGCACCGGCAAGACCAGCACGGCGCGCATATTCGCCAAGGCGCTCAATGCCACCGGCGGCCCCAAGGCTGATTTCGACCCGGCTGATCCGATCTGCGCTGATATCGCCGACGGTCGCTGCCTCGATGTCATCGAATTCGACGCCGCGTCCAACACCCAGGTGGACAAGGTGCGGGAGTTCATCCTCGACACCGTGGCATACGCGCCCGCTCAGGCGAGGTACAAGGTCTATATCATAGACGAGGTGCACATGTTGTCGGCGGGCTCGTTCAACGCCTTGCTCAAAACGCTGGAGGAACCACCGGCGCACGTGAAATTCATCTTCGCCACGACGGATCCGCAGAAGATGCCCGCCACCGTCATATCCCGCTGCCAGCGTTTCGACCTGAAGCCCATTCCCAGCGAACTCATCGTGCAGCGGTTGAAAAAAATCGCCGTGGCGGACAAGATCAAGGTGAGCGATGCCGCGCTGGCCAGCATCGCCCGCATGGCCGACGGGGGCATGCGTGACGCCCAGTCCATTTTTGACCAAATGATTTCCTTCTGCGGCACCGAGGTCGGCGAGGCCGACGTGCTCGATGTCTACGGCTTGGTCTCGGCGGAGAAGATTGCCGCGCTGGCCGCCGCGCTCGCGGCCGCCGACCACAAGAAAATAATCGAGCTGGTGGACGACTGCGACGAGAACGGCCGCGACCTCTACCGGCTGCTCGTGGATTTGCAGACGCATGTGCGCGCGGCCCTGCTCGACGCCATCGCCCAGGGCGGCTCCAGCACGCGGCTCGGCCACCCGATGACCACGGAGCAACTCACGCGCTTGCTCGACGGCCTGCGCGAAGGCGAGAACGGGGTGAAGCACGGCCTGTCCGAGAAAATCAATTTTGAAGTGGCGCTGCTCAAGGCCGTCGA
>JANMVS010000509.1:0-13957 GCA_031392885.1 Verrucomicrobiota bacterium | reverse complement strand
CTTCCTCTGAGTCCACCGACGATGTCACCCGCGTCTCCCAAACCATTGCGTTGCGCCGTGCTTCTGACCGCAGCCGTAGCTTGGCTGGTCTCCGTGACGCTTTGCTCCACGCGCGTGTGGGCCGAGACACCGCATGAACATCCCGTCGCAGACGGACATTCCGATCATACCCATGGCGCCGCCCACGACCATAGCGGCAAACCATCGGACGATGGCTGCGGCTGCGAATCCTTCAAGGCCTTCCCGGCTCAAGCCGCAGCCTTGACCAGGGCGCTCGCCCCCGCCGTCTTGCTCCTCCACTCGATCCTCCCGGAGGAGTTCGCTTGCGAATCAGCCGCGACCAAGGTCAGGGCCCAGAATTCCGGACCACCCCGGCGAATATCGCCCGCTGCATGGGTCATGGAACGGTGCTTGTTAAACCACGCACCGCCGGTCGTGGCTTGATGGATTTGGCCCGGGTGTAGTCCCGGCAAATCCGCGCGCAGCCGGCGCGCCCTTCCGTGTCACCGCCTCTCGTGCGGCCTGACATGCCATGCCCTCATTCCCTGTTCCACATGACTATTTCCAGATCCATTTTTTTCACTCTCCTGCTGTTCCCCCCCGGGGCCGCTTCAGCCGCCGCGCCGCTCACGTTGGACCAGGCGATTTCGTATGCCTTGGCGCACAACCGTGATTTGGCCGCCACCGCTTTGGAGGCCGAGGCCGCCCAGGGGCGCGTCGAACAAGCCGGATTGCGCCCCAACCCCTCGCTCGAAGCCGGTGCCCAGACCGACCTGCTCACCGGCAACAATGGCGCCCGCAAACTCGACCTGGGCCTGACCCAGGCCATCCCGCTTGGCAACCGCCTGCGGGAAGCCCAAGCCGTCGCCCGCGTCGGCATTGGGGCGGCGGCGGCGGTGCTGGCTGACCGGCGGCGCCTGCTGGTGGGCGAGGTTACGAAGCTTTACGTCGAACTCCTCGCACTGGACCGGCAGGTCGAATTGCGCGACCGGTTGATCAAGGTGAACGCCCGGCTGGTCGAGTTGTCCCGCGCCCGGGCCACGGTCGGCGAAATTTCGGTAGTCGAGGTCAATGCCGCCGCTCTGGAACTGGCCAAGCTGGAACAGGAACGCGCCAAACTGCTGGTCGAGCGGACGACCCGGTTGCAAAATCTGAAACCCATGCTGGGTGTTTCCCCGGAACAAGCTATCCAGATCTCCGGCGAGTTGGCTGCCTTGACGAACGAATTGAATGCGCGCGCCGACGGCGACAAACCGACTTGGAACCGTCCCGATTTGCGCGTGGCGGCACTGGCAATCGAGCAGATCGAGGCCGAGCAACGGCTGGCGCGCGTCGAAACCAGGGGCGATCTCACCGTTGGCGCGACCTATGGCTATGACCGGGGCGCCGGCAGCGATGCCGCCCATCTCTTGGGCGCGAAAATGTCCATTCCTCTCCCGGTGCGGAACAAGAATCAGGGTCGCCTGCGCGAACTCCGCGCTGAGCGCAGCCGCGCCCAATTGGAAGCCCAAGCACTGGAACTAAGAGTTGCCTCCGAGGTCGCCTCCGCGCGTCAGCGAGTCGCGCAATTCCAAAAAATCCTGGACGGCTACCGTGCTTCGGTGCTGCCCCTCGGCGAGGCGGCGGAGCGCGATCTCGTCGCCGCCTACCAGCAGGGCCAGGTGCCGCTCTTTCAAGTGATTCAGAGCCAGCAGCAGCGCCTCGCGCTCGAGGCCGGCGCCGTGGAGGCCGGTGCCGCCTGCGCCCGCGCCCTCGCCGACCTCCAAACCGCCACCGGACGCAATCCGGAACGGGCTAGCGCACCGCCCGTTGATGCCCAGCCCTGAGCATTGCCGCCCCTCGTCTGATCCAAGCGCCAGCATTCTCCCTCTTATGAAACGTCTGCTCATCTTCGTCGCTCTTGTCGGATTCTTTGCCCAGCCGGCCGCCCGCGTGTTTGCCCACGCTGGTCACGACAAGGCGCCGGGTGAAGACAACGCCGGCCCGCTCACTGGTCCGGTCAAACTCACACCCGAAGCCGAAAAAAACCTCGGGCTCAAACTCGAGGCCGCCGAACTGCGCACGCTGGAGAAAACGCTCGCGGCCCTCGGCTATGTCGAGGTCGATCCCGCGCGCGTCGCCTCGCTGTCGAGCCGCATTTCCGGCCGTGTCGTGCGGCTCGCCGTCAAGGAGGGCGACACCGTGGCCAAGGGAGATTTTCTGCTCGAGATCGAGAGCCGGCAGGTCGGCGATCCGCCGCCCCACATCACGTTCAACGCCCCTCTCGGGGGCACAATTCTCGACCGGCACGCGTTCACGGGTGACAGCGTCGAACCTGACGCCCATCTGCTGAAAGTCGCCGATCTGTCGTCGCTCTACGTCGTCGCCCGCATCTACGAAGGCCAGATCGCCCAGGTGCAGATCGGCCAGAAAGTGCGGATGCGCGCCGAGGCGTATCCCGCCATCGTTTTCACCGGCACCGTCGAAGGCAACTTGGCGCAACTTGATGCGAGCACCCGCACCCTCGGCGTGCGCGTCCGCGTGGCCAACCCGGAGCGAAAACTCCTGCCCAACATGCGCGCCACGCTGGCGATCGTGACCGCCGAGGCCGACTCCGTCATCGCCGTGCCCCTTTCCGCCGTCCTCGGCGAGGCGGGGAACCTTTTCGTCTTCGTGCAGGATGAGAAGGATCCGCACGCCTACGTGCGCACGCCGGTCGTGGTCGGCCAGCGCGACGACCGCTACGTCGAGATTGTCGAGGGCGTGCTCCCCGGCGCCAACGTCGTCACGGTTGGCAATTATCAGCTGCAATACGTTGCACCGGCACCGGCGAAGCCGGCGGCTGATGATCCCGGGAAGGCCACTGCTGATTCCGCGAAGCCGGCGGCCAGGAAGTAAGCGCCGTCCTGCGTTTCCATGCTCAACCACCTCATCGCTTTCTCGCTGCGCAACCGGCTCTTCGTGCTGGTGGCCAGCGCCCTCCTCCTCCTCTACGGCGGCTTCGTCATCCTGAAGCTGCCGGTGGACGTCTTCCCTGATCTGAACCGGCCGACTGTCACGATCCTGACCGAGGCGCCAGGCCTCGCTCCGGAGGAAGTCGAGACGCTCGTGAACCTCCCGATGGAGACCTCGCTCAACGGCGCGCCCGGCGTGAAACGCGTCCGCTCCAATGCCGGCATCGGGCTTTCCATTCTTTTCGTCGAGTTCGACTGGGGCATGGACATCTACCGCGCCCGCCAGCTCGTGCAGGAGCGTCTGCAACTCGCGGCGGACAAGCTCCCCCGCGGCGTCACCCCCACGATGGGGCCGATCAGCTCGATCATGGGCGAGATCATGCTCATCGGCCTGAAGAGCGAAACCGGCGCCACCGCGCCCATGGACATCCGCTCGTTCGCCGACTGGACCGTGCGCCAGCGGCTGCTCACGATCGCGGGCGTTTCGCAGGTGATCCCGATTGGCGGCGGCGTGAAGCAATACCAGGTGCTCCCGATCCCCGAGAAGCTCGCCGCCTTCGGGGTGAGCCTCGATGAGATCGTCACCGCGGCCGAGAAAGCCCAGAACAACACCGCCGGCGGGTTTCTGGAAGGCGCCAACAAGGAGTCCCTCGTCCGCAATATCGGCCGCACCACTTCGCTCGACGACATCGCCAATTCCGTGGTGGCGATCCGCCAGGGCATTCCTGTGCACCTTCACGACGTGGCGGAGGTCAGATTCGGCAAGCAGGTCATGCGCGGTGACGCCGGGGTCAACGGCCAGCCCGCCGTCATCCTCTCCGTGCAAAAACAGCCCGGAGTTGATACGGTCACGCTCACGCGCAAGGTCGAGGCCGCGCTCGTGGACATTGGCAAGACCCTGCCGCCCGACGTGAAGATATTCGAGCTGTTCAAGCAGGCCAACTTCATCGAGGCGGCCATCACCAACGTCGAGGAGGCCATCCGCGACGGTGCCATCATGGTGGTCATCGTGCTGTTCCTTTTCCTGCTGAATTTCCGCACGACCGCGATCACGCTCACCGCGATCCCGCTCTCCTTCGTTGTCACCGGCCTCTATTTCAAGTTCGCCGGCATCAGCATCAATACGATGACCCTCGGCGGCCTCGCCGTCGCCATCGGCATGGTCGTGGACGACGCGATCGTCGACGTGGAAAACGTCTATCGCCGCCTGCGCGAGAACCGGCACGCGGCCCAGCCGCGGCCTTTTCTGCGCGTGATCGCCGACGCGTCCTCGGAGGTGAGGAATTCCATCCTTTATGCGACTCTCGTAATCATCCTGGTTTTCATCCCGCTCTTCGCCCTCGGCGGCATTGAAGGCCGGCTCTTCGCTCCCATCGGGGTCGCGACCATCGTGGCCATGATCGCCTCGTTCATCGTGTCGCTCACCGTCATCCCGGCGCTGTCCTCCTATCTGCTGCCGAAGATGAAAAGCATGGGGGACGAAAAAGACGGCTGGTTGGTGCGCGGCCTGAAAGGTTTCGACGCACGCTTCATCCTGCGGCCGTCCATGCGCCATCCCTGGGTCGTCATCGTTCTCGCCCTCTTCCTGGTGGCCGGTTCTTTCGCGCTCTATCCGCGGATGGGCAAGCTCTTCCTCCCGGACTTCAATGAAGGCACTTCCACCGTCAACCTTCTCTCCGCGCCCGGCACTTCGCTGGCTGAATCGAACCGCATCGGCACGATTGCCGAGAAACTGTTGCTCAGCGTGCCCGAAGTCCTGTCGACCGGCCGTCGCACCGGACGCGCGGAACTCGACGAACACGCCGAGGGTGTCCACTATACCGAAATCGACGTGGATTTTAAGAAATCCGCCCGCAGCCGCCGTGAGATCCTCGACGACATCCGCCGGAAAATCGGGCAGATCCCCGGCATCGTGATGAATGTCGGTCAGCCGATCTCCCACCGGCTCGACCATCTCCTCTCCGGCGTCCGGGCGCAGATCGCGGTTAAAATCTTCGGACCGGATTTGGAACAGTTGCGCCTTTACGCGGCCGAAGCGGAGACCGCCATGAAGGGCATTCCCGGCCTGGTGGACCTGCAGACCGAGAAACAGGTCCTCATCGACCAGTTGAAAATCCAGGTGAAGCGTGAGCAAGCCGCCGCCTACGGCCTCGGCGCCGGGGAACTCAACGCGCAGCTCGAAATCGCGCTGAACGGAAAAATAGTGGCCCAGGTTCTCGAGGGCCAGCGCACCTACAACCTCGTCGTCCGGCTGAGCGAGCCGGCTCGCATCAACCCGGCGGTGATCCGGGATATTCTGATCGATACGCCCGTCGGCGGCAAGGTGCCGCTCTCGCTGGTCGCCGAGGTGCGCGAGAGCAAGGGTCCGAATGTCATCAACCGCGAGGATGTGCAGCGCCGCATTGTCGTTTCGGCCAACGTCTCGGGCCGCGACCTCGGCTCGGTGGTCACGGAAATGCAGAAGACCTTGGCTGAGAAAGTGCACCTGAGCGGCTCCTACTTCATCAGCTACGAGGGCCAGTTTCAGAGCCAGCAGGAGGCGACGCGGGTCATCGGCGTCCTCGCCGTCTTCACCTTCGCGATGGTGTTCCTGCTCCTCTACTCGCACTTCCGCTCGGCCATGATCGTCGCGCAGATCCTGTTGAACATCCCGCTGGCCTTCATCGGCGCGCTTGTCCTGACCTATGTCATGGTCGGGCAGGTGTCGATTGCGACGCTCGTCGGCCTCATCACGCTCGCCGGCGTCGCCTCCCGCAACACGATCATGATGATCTCGCACTACATCCATTTGATGGAGCACGAGGGCGAAAAGTTCGACGAGCACATGATTGTCCGCGGCTCACTCGAACGGCTCGTGCCGGTGACGATGACGGCGCTCACCGCCGGCCTTGCCCTCATCCCGCTGGTCCTCGCCGCCGACCAGCCCGGCAAGGAGATTCTCTACCCGGTTGCAGTGGTCATTCTCGGCGGCCTGATCAGTTCCACGTTCCTCGACATGTCGGTCACTCCGGCAATCTTTTACAAATTCGGCCGCAAGGCGTCCGAAAACTATCTCGCCCGCGCCAAGGTCGATCCGCTCGACGCGAGTGGCTAATTTCCCTCCGAAACTATGAAAACACAAAATCGCAAAAGTCATCTCGCGCGGGCGCTCGTCGCCGGTGCTTCGCTGCTCGTCATCAGTCCGCTCGTCCGCGCTGATGAGAAAAAAGGTCACGAACATAAGGAATCCTCCGCAGCCATGCCGACCACCGCGGCAGCAGCGCTGGACCAGGCTCACGATCTCCACAGGGAAATCGCCGCGCTGGTCAAAGCCAAGAATCTGAAGCCGGTTCACGAGTCGGCCGAAAAGATGACCGAGACGCTCAACCTGCTGCCCGGCCTTTCCAAGGAGCTGCCGGCTGACAAACTCAAGCGCGTGGAAGGTGCGGTAAAAAATCTGGCCAAGGCCCTCGACGCCCTGCACGACGCCGCGGACGAAGGCAACCAGGCCGGCACCGAAAAGCAGCTTGGTGCGGTTGAGTCTCTCCTGAAAGTCGTCACCGCCCAGTATCCCATGGGCGGAATGGCCGGTCACGACCACAAGTAATGCCATCGCCGGCCGGAATCCAAGCCTCCGGCCGGCACCTTCATTCTCATTCATTGAGCACTATGACCATTTCTCTCCACCAGACCCTAGCCTGGATATTTCACCCTCTGCTCGCAACCGAAACCACACCCTGGGCCAAATCTTTTTCCGCATTCACGGCTGCTCGGGATATCCGGGCTAAGACAACCCCGACAAGTCGGGGTTGTCTTAGCCCGCATGACCGGCCAAGTCCCGGACCCACGCGGGCTGAGCGTCGTCGCGCGCCGCCAAAATATCGTGGCGCGTGTGAAAAATGCGGGCTAGCGTCCGCGTTTATCGCGGGCGCAGTCTTGTTCATCGCGCCGGCACCGGTCTTGCACGCGCACGATGAAAAGATGCCCGTTCAGAGCGCTTCCGCGCTGAAGCCCGCCAGTGCGACCGAAGCGTGGGGCGCGATCAACGGCCTGCGGGAGGAGCTCGTGGCCCAGATTGCCTCGAAAAACCTGCAACCTGTTCATGAGACCGCCGAGCGGCTCACGACGGTCCTCATCAAGCTGCGCGAGGCATCCAAGGATCTCCCCATCGACAAGCTGAGGCGCGTGCAGGGAGCAGTCGCCAACCTGGCGAAAGCACTCGCAGGCGCGCATGATGCCGCCGACGAGGGCAACCAGGCCGGAACGGAGAAGCAGCTCAAGGTCATCGCCGGATTGCTCAAGGTGCTGGCGGCGCAGTATCCCGACGAAACCTCCTCGACCAAGCCTGCCGTGAAGGCTCCGGAAGTGGACCGTGCTCCCCTGCATGCCGCCGCGCACGGCGAGCCCACTGTGCAAGTAACGTTTGCGCCAACGATAGCTCCCCAAGCGGGGATGAGCGTGCCGGTCGTCGTCAAGCTCGCGACCAAGGAGGGCAGGCCGGTTACCTCCGCCGATCTCGAATTGGCGCACACTAAACACGTCCATCTCCTGATCGTGGACGGCAGCCTGACCAATTACCTGCATGAGCACCCGGTGGAGACGGCGCCAGGCGAATGGTCTTTCGTGTTCAGCCCGAAGACCGGCGGCACCTACACTGTCTTTGCCGATCTGCTGCCCAAGGCCACTGGCAAGCAGGAATACGCAAAGACCACGGTCACGGTCGCCGGAGCCGCCCGGCCGCTCGACACCTCCCGCAACCTGACCGCCACTGCGGATGGATATCGTTTCGACCTGAAGATTCCCGCCGATGAGCCGCTCACCGCCGAGGCCGCCTCGCTCGTTTTGGTGCATGTCACGAAGCCCAATGGCACCCCCGCCACCAATCTTGAACCCCTCATGGCGGCCTTCGCCCATGGTGTGGGATTTACTGCTGATTTGACCGGCGTGCTCCACGTCCACCCGATGGGCAAGGAACCGGAAATGGATACCGCACGTGGCGGGCCGAACCTGAGCTTTCACCTTCAGCCGGCCATGGCGGGCTTTTTCAAGTTCTACGTCCAGGTGCAGATTGACGGGCAAAGTAAATTCGCGGGCTTCGGCTTGGACGCGGCCCCGGCGAAACCTTCCGTGGCAAACACCGTCTCGCATCAGCACGACAGCGCGGCCATGATGTATGCGTGCCCGATGCATCCTGCCGTCACCTCCGACAAATCCGCCGACCAATGCCCCAAATGCGGCATGGCGCTCATGCTCACCGCCGGCTCGTCATCCGCGACGGGCACCTCGGACTCCGCCGCGGTAACGGCGGTGCTCGCCGCCTATAATCAAGCGCTCACCAGTCTCGATGCGGCCAAGGCGAAGGACCTCTTCACCTCCGACTCGGCCGTTTTCGAGTCCGGCGGCGTGGAAGGCACCTTCGCCCACTACCTGGAACACCACATCGGCCCTGAACTGGCGGAGTTCAAGGAATTCTCCTACCGCGACTACACCGTGGAGGTTCGCCTTGAGCTGCCTCTGGCCCTCGCCACTGAGTCCTACATCTACCGCATTGTGCTGAAAGAGGACGGCAAGATCATCGAAAAGCGGGCGGCCACCACCTCTGTTCTCAATAAAATCAACGGCGAGTGGAAAATCATCCAGACGCATACCTCGTCTCGCGCCCTGCCCAAGAAGTAGTCGCTGTTGCCTCCACGAGCGCCAAGACCGACCAGCACCGCCGCGCCCTCCGCCGCCGTAATAACCTGACCTGACTCCCCCCATGAAGCATTCCGAGCCGCCCGACGGTCACCACCACCATGACGCCAGCATCCGGCCGGCCAGGGATGCAAAATACTATTGCCCGATGTGCGAGGGCGTGGTGTCGGACCAACCGGGTGATTGCCCCAAGTGCGGCATGGCCCTGGAGCGGAATCCCGCGTGGGACGCGCCCGCCGCGGGCCAGATCATCTGCACCTGCCCGATGCACCCGCAAATCGAGCAGGATCATCCCGGCGCGTGCCCCATCTGTGGCATGGCGCTCGAACCGAAGACCATGACCGCCGAGCCGGAGGACAAGGCTGAGCTGCACGACATGTCGCGGCGGCTCTGGATCGGCGCCAGCCTGGCCCTGCCGGTCTTCCTGCTCGGCATGGCCCATTTCGTGCCTGCGGTCGCGCATGTCGGGGATATGCCGGTCAGCCGCTGGGTGCAGTTTCTCCTCTCCATCCCGGTGGTCCTCTGGGCCGGCTGGCCGTTCTTCGTGCGCGGGGCCAAGTCGCTGCGCTCGGGCCACTGGAATATGTTCACCTTAATTGCGCTCGGCGTCGGTGCTGCGTGGCTCTACAGCCTTGTCGCGTTTTTTCTGCCCGGGCTGTTTCCCGCCGGCATGAAGGGCCCCGGCGGGGTGGATCTCTATTTCGAGGCGGCCGCCGTCATCATCGTGCTCGTGCTGGTCGGCCAGGTGCTGGAACTCCGCGCCCGCGCCCGCACTTCGAGCGCGATCAAGGCGCTGCTCAACCTCGCCCCGCCCACCGCCATCCGCCTCGACGGTTCCGCTGAGACGGAGATTCCCCTCGCCGCGGTGCAGGCCGGCGACCGGCTGCGCGTCCGGCCCGGCGCGCGCGTGCCGGTGGACGGGGTTATCGAGGCGGGCTCCTCCTCCGTGGATGAATCCATGATCACCGGCGAGTCGCTGCCGGTGGAAAAGAAAGCCGGCGACCGCGTGACCGGCGGCACCGTCAACGGCACCGGCGGGTTCATCTTCCGCGCGGACAAGGTCGGCGCCGATTCCCTGCTGGCCCGCATTGTGCACATGGTCGCCGAGGCCCAGCGCAGCCGCGCGCCGATCCAGAGCCTGGTGGACCGTGTGGCCGCGATCTTCGTGCCCGCCGTGCTCGCCAGCGCCGTCATTACTTTTCTGGTCTGGTTTTTCGCCGGCCCCGAACCGCGGCTGGCCTACGCCCTCGTCAATTCGGTCGCCGTGCTCATCATCGCCTGCCCCTGCGCCCTTGGGCTCGCCACGCCGATGTCCATCATGGTCGGCGTGGGCCGCGGCGCCCAGGAGGGCGTGCTGGTGAAGAACGCCGAGTCGCTCGAATTGCTCGGCAAGGTTTCATGGCTGGTCGTGGACAAGACCGGCACGCTCACCGAAGGCCGGCCGACGCTGACCGATGTATATTTGGTGGAGCGCGTTGACCTCAACGCGCTTTCGGTCGCAAACGAGCGTCTTGAGGACAAGCCGCTGCACCTCAAGGCCACTGAACTCCTCCGACTGGCCGCCACCGTCGAGCGCGCCTCCGAGCATCCGCTCGCCGCCGCCATCGTGCGCGGTGCTGAGTCCCGTGCGCTGGCGCTGCTCGCCATCACCGATTTTCGCTCCGTCACCGCCGGCGGCGTCGCCGGGCGCGTGAACAACCGCACCGTGCTCGTCGGCAAGGTGAAGTTCCTCAGCGCCGAGGGCGTCGAGGTGCCGGCCGGGCTCACCGGGCGCGCCGCCGCCCTGCAGGCGGAGGGCAAAACCGTGCTCTTCACCGCGGTCGACGGCCACGCCGCCGGCCTGCTGGCCGTGGCGGATCCCATCAAGGATTCCACGGTCGAGGCCATCGCCATGCTGCATGAACTCGGCGTGAAACTCGTCATGGCCACTGGCGACAACCGGGCCACGGCGGAGAGTGTCGCGCGGAAACTCGGCCTTGATGACTTCGAGGCCGAGGTCGAGCCAGCCGACAAGATCAGGCGGGTCAAAGCCCTCCAGGCCGGCGGCGCGCGGGTCGCGATGGCCGGCGACGGCGTCAACGACGCCCCCGCGCTCGCCGCGGCCGATGTCGGCATTGCGATGGGCACCGGCACCGACGTGGCGATGGAGAGCGCGGGCGTCACGCTGGTGAAGGGCGACCTGCGCGGCATTGCCAAGGCGATCCGTCTCTCCCGCGCCACAATGGGCAACATCCGGCAAAATCTGTTCTTCGCTTTTATCTACAACGCGCTCGGCGTCCCGCTCGCCGGCGGCGTGCTTTTCCCGTCCTTCGGCCTTCTGCTCAACCCGATGATTGCGGGCCTGGCGATGGCCTTCAGCAGCGTCTCGGTCATCACCAACGCCCTGCGCCTGCGCCGCGTGCGGCTGTGACGCGGGCCGCCCTTCGGCCGGACGGCGATTCCCGGTAACCAGCATAGTTCATCACAGTAATCAGGGGGAACACCGCTCTCTTCTGGATTTTTCCCCACGAACTGTTTTTCTTCCGCGCACTCTCCTCCTATGAGCCATATCCCCCGTATGGTGGCCACCCTCGGCTTGATGGTGGCAACCGCATTGTCCGCCGCACCGTCGCTCGACGTGCGCCCCACCCTCACGCCGCCCAAGATTGACGGCGTGCTCGATGACGCCGCCTGGCGCGACGCCGCGCACAGTGACGCGTTCCGCCAGATCATCCCGCTCGAAAACGCCGCGCCCACGGAGCGCACGGAATTTTGGATCACCTATGACCGGGAAAACATCTATGTGGCCGTCCGCTGCCATGATTCCGCAGGCGCTGCCGGCATTCGCGCCTACTCGATGCAGCACGATGATGACAACCGGGCGGACGATATCGTACGCCTCGTTTTTGACACGTTTCACCGCGAGAATGACGGCTATTATTTCGGCCTGATCGCGGGCGGCGGGAAGATCGAGGGGCTGATTCAGGACAAGGACGTGCCGAACCAGCAGTGGGATGCCATCTGGCAGGGCAAGACCCGGATCGATGCCACCGGCTGGAGCGCCGAATTTGCGATTCCGGTCAAAAGCCTGGCGTTTGACCCCAGCATCGACACCTGGGGTTTCAACATCGCCCGCCGCGTCAGTCGCAAACAAGAGGCCATGCGCTGGGCCAGTTTCCAGCGCAGCAAGATGACGACCTCACTGCCCGATCTCGGCGAGCTTCACGGCATCCGCGGCCTGCAACAGGGGCACGGGATCGACTTCAAGCCCTTCGCCTCGCTCACCCGCAACTCGGACCCGGGACCCGACGAGCAGACCTTCAAGTTCAAGCCCGGCTTCGACCTGATCTGGCAAATCACCCCCTCGCTCGCCGCCACCCTCAGCCTCAACACCGACTTCGCGGACGCCGAGGTGGACAATCGCCAGATCAACCTCGGCCGCTTCCCGCTGTTTTTTCCCGAGAAGCGCGCCTTCTTCCTGCAGGATGCCTCGCTCTTCACGTTCGCCAGCATCAACGAGGGCGTGGCCACGCCATATTTTTCCCGCCGGATCGGGTTGGCCGAGGATGGCTCCCAGGTCGACATCATCGCGGGCGCCAAGCTCACCGGCCGGCTCGGCCGCGTAACCTTGGGCGTGTTTGACGTGCAAACGGCGGCGCACCAGGGCGTCGACGCCAAAAACCTGCTCGTCGCCCGCACCGCCGTGCAGGTCTTGGATGAATCAAGTGTCGGCCTGCTCGTCACCAACGGCGAGCCGCGCGCCAATGTCTCGAATCACACCGTCGGCGCCGATTTCAACTACCGCAATTCGCATCTGCCCGGCGGCCGGACCCTGGCCGCCCACACCTATGCCATTTTGACGGACAGCGAGCTGGCCGGCGGGCGCGACACCGACTTCGGCGTGACGGTCAGTTACCCCAATGAGCCGTTTTTCCTCCTGACCGACAACCGGCGCATTGGTGCCCGCTTTGACCCCGGCCTCGGCTTCGTGCCCCGCGCCGGCATTTACGAATCCTACAATCAATTCGGTTACACCTGGCGCCCGGAAGCCCACGGCGTGCGCAGCATCAACCTCGCGGCGCAGCTGTATTGGACGCTCGATCTCCACAATCAGATTGTGAGCGAGGATCATGATGTGCCCGTCCTGGAGATCGAAACCATCACGGGTGAACGACTGGAATTCCAATACACCCGGACCCGCGAGCGGCTCGATGCGCCGTTTGATATCCAACCCGGCATCAGCATCCCCGTCGCCGATTACACCTGGGGCCGGATTCAGGCCAGTGTGGGCACCGCCCGCAACCGCGCCCTCAGCGCACGCCTGCTCGTGCGCGACCAGGGCTTCTTCACCGGTCACCGCCGCGACTGCCGGGCCACGGTCGAGTGGCGGGCCTCCCGTTTCTTCTACACCTCGTTCAGCGGACAGCTCCAGCAGGTTCGCCTGCCCCAGGGCAACTTCGACGTCCGGGTGGGCGAGGCGCAGGCGATCGTCAATTTCAGCCCGGACCTGCAGCTCAACCTGCTCGCCCAGTACGACAATCTCTCCGACTCCGTCGGGGTGAACTTCCGCGTCAAATGGATCGTGCAGCCCGGCAATGAAATTTTCTTCGTCGTCAACCAGGGCTACGACACCTCGTTCGATTCCTTCCGCCCCACCGCCAACCAAACCTCGCTCAAGGGCGCGTGGACGTACCGGTTTTGAAGCAGGTGGAACGCGGCCTCCGGACGCGTTTGCTTCTATGCTTGCCAAACCAACCCGGCCGGAGGCCGGGTTCCACCAACAGTTCCACCTACTCACCACCCGCGCAAACCGCGGATCACGGCACCCACTTCGCCAAAAAATCCCGGACCCGGTCGGCAACCACCTCGTCCGTTTTCGCCGCCAGGGATTGGGTCTCCTGCGTGGCCAGCATCGCGCCGTTCCATTCCAACACGACAAATACCGGGATACCGAACCGCAGTGGGTTCCCGTATTGTTCAATGACCGCCGCATTCCGCAGCTTGTCCTTGCGGGTGTTGGCATCGACGTAGACCAGCACGAAATGTCCGCGCAGCAGCGGCAGGACCTTGGTGTCCGCGCTCAGCGCCCGGTGCAGCCGGCGGGTCCAGGGACACCAGTTGGCCCCGAAGAAAAGCAGCACCCGTCGATGGTCGGACCCGGCCTGAACCAGGGCACGGCTGACCAGCCCGGCTCCCGCGGCCTGGGGATCGAAGATATCCGGGCCCATCTGCCGGTATTCCTGCGCCGGACAAACGGTCAGCCCGCCAATAAAAAATAAAATCAGGGCGAGTGTTTTTCTTCTCACGTTGCCAGCAAGTTAGCTGGCCGGCGCCAGTCCGCAAATCCCAACGGACCGGTCCCTCCCCTCCGG
>JANMVS010000094.1:0-4507 GCA_031392885.1 Verrucomicrobiota bacterium | reverse complement strand
ATCCTTCGCACGGCTCAGGATGACGGTTTCGGTTATTTTTGAGTAGAATCACGTTAGGTGGTCATGTGCCTGCTAAAAGCAGTTGGGTAGTTCGAAGCCACGCCCTAGCCCGCATTTCCTGCCCGCTTTCGCTGACACGCGGTCCATCCGTAGTTGGACGAACATAAAAGTCGCTGGGAGTGTGAAATATGCGGGCTAGCTTCATGGGTTGCGGTTCACCGGATCGGTGGGTTGCTTGAAATTCGTGCGGTAGGTCTTGGCGCTGGCGGCGAGGGCGAGGAAGACATCCAGCGGCACCACCTCCACTGGCTCCGTCATGCGGCCGATGATGGCGGCCACCTTCTCGATGGTGTTGCTCTCGCGGACGTGCATCAGGAGGAAATAGGGGCGCGCGGGATTCAGCTGGATGAGCTCCTCCAGATCGGCGGCAGCCTCATCGACCGGGCGTTCGATCGACAGGTAATATTCATAGCTGAGGAACGGCTTCCCGTCACGCAGGTCGAAGGTGCGGGCGGTGCCGTAGCCGTTGATGAAACCGATGGCGTCGGGGAACTGCTCATAATAGCGGTCGACGAGTTCCTTCGGCAGGTCGGTGTTGCCGACGTGCCGGTTGCCCTCGGAGTAGTCCATGATCTCGAGCGCGCGCAGGTCGAGTTGCGCCATGAGTTTGCGCCCGATCTTCATCAGCGGCGGGAATTTGTCGGCGGGAATCGCCTTGGGGTACATGTAGCCCGGGCCGCTGAGGCCGCCGATGAAGTAGTCGTTGGGCGACTTGTCCTCGTAGAAGAACTGGAGCGCGGGCGGGTTCATCCAGGCCCAATCCATCAACACCTGCCAGGTGTAAGGAATCTTGCCGCGGCCGGGCTTGGTCCAGGTGCCGATGCCCATGGAGTCGGTGGCGACGGCGCAGACGTAGACCTTTTTCTCCGCGGTGAGCTGCTGGCCGGGGGCCACGTGATGGTTGTTGGTGAACTTGAAATCAGGCGTCAGCGGAATCTGCGACGTGAAGGAGACGTTGGGCAGGTTATGCAGACCCTCCATGATGAGGCCGTAGTTGCCAACGAGGGTCGTGTGCTGGCCCTCGGTGTCCTTGGCGTAGGAATGCCAGCCGAGGACGATGCTCGTGGGGTTCTGCTGGCTGAGGATGCGTTTGAGCAAGGCCAGCTCTTCCGGGTGCTTGGGGTTGGCGGAGAGGTCGGTGAAAAACGCGCGCTGCTGGATGCCGAAGTCCGCGACGCCCGGCTGCATCTCGGGGCCGCTGTGGCCGCCCATGACGACGTAGTAGTCGCGCGAGCAACGGGCCCAGTAGTGGTCGTAGGCCCACTGGTAGATGACGTGATCGGGCTGGCCGGTGAACTGGCCGCGCAGGTCGACGAGGGTCTTCAAGCCGTGTTTGCGGGCGAGCGGGAGCTGGTCCGCGCTGACGACCACGAGGTCCTCGACGCCGGCGATGGTGAAGGCGACGATGAGGGAGGAGCGGACGGTTTTATCCCAGACGACGCAGCCTTTCGCGTGCTGGGCGAACTGGGCGAGGGCGTCGTCGGCGTCGTTAAGTTCGAGCCGGTCGAACTGCACGCCGTGGCGTTTTTCGAGAAAGCCGATGAGGGGGCGGACGATTTCCCACTGCCAGGATTTCGGGTATTCGAGGTAGACGCGGGGGGCGGTGCGATTGGCGAGGCCCTGGAGGGAGATAAGCAGGGCGTGAATAGGCAGGTCGCCGTCGAGGCGCCAGTTTTCGGAGAGGGGGATGAGGGTGGCCGTGGCCGGGGCGCGGGTGGCTTGGTTTACCGCAGACTGGGCGGTGAGGGGAAAGATGAGGGAGAACGAAAACAGCAGAATGAGGCCATACATTTTTAACCACGGAACACACGGAATACACAGAAAGGGATCGGGTTTCCGTGTATTCGGTGCAAATAACTCAGTTGAAACGCGGAGGACGCGAAGAACACAGAGGGAAAAACAGATTTGCTGGCATTTCGATGTCATCACCTGCGAGGTGACTGCTCCTTGCTTCGCATTTGGGTTCCAACTTTTTACTTTTGTGTTTTTTGCGCTTTTTGTGGCCAATCCTTCTGTGGAATTAAGGTTCAGTGTGTTCCGTGGGCAAATCGATTGGAAGGCCTGGGCAGGTCTGGGTTTATCCCCGACAGGAAGGACAGACATGTCGGGGATAAACCCCGACCTGCAGGAATGCGCATTCAAATGCCTTGATCTGTGATATCCGTGGTTCATTTCTGGCCGGGAGTAACCCGATTGAAAACATACACCACCGGTCGGTTGCGGGTGCTGCGGAGTTCGGTGAGGGTGAGCTGGGCGCCGTTGGCGGAGACTTTGTAGTCGCTGAGGATGTTAACCGCGCGGTCGCCCTGCTGGGTCGAGAGGACGAGGTCGGTGGTGAGGCGGAGGATGCGGCCGGCGTCGAGCCACTCGGCGCGGACGCGCTTGGTCCGGTCGCCGCCGATATAGGCGCCGAGGTGGCGGTTGTCGGGCCACATTGCCACCGGTATGACGGTGGACGGTAGCTCGGTGGACGGTGGGACGGTGGACGGTCGGACGGTATTTACGGTCATGGTATCGCTGAAGCCGCGCCGGCCCGAGCCGAGGCGGCGGTCAATGGTCACCTGATCACCGGTAACCGTGAAGGTGAGATCGTAGCTCAGCCACGGGCTGAGTTCGGTGCTGCGGGTGGCGTCGAAGTGCCAGATGCCGGCCAAAGGGGATTCGGCGGCGGTCGCGGTGAAAGACATCGCGGCAAACAGCGCGAAGCAGAAGGTGATCCCACGTTGCCAGGCAAATCGTAGTGAGAAAGAGACAGTGCGTAGCCGGGACATGTTGAAAGTTGACGGGTGAAGCGCGGGGAAGAAAAAGGGCGGAGGCAGGTTGCCTCCGCCCTTGGACGAAACGTTTTGGTTAACCCAGCGCTTAGAACTTCATGCCCAGGGTGAACATGAAGGAACGCGGGGCGGCCAGGGCGAAGTTGCCCTCGGAGTACACTGTATCGAGTGCGTTGTTCACGTTGAGCGTGCCGGTCATCTTGTAACCTAACACTTCAAACGGGTAACTGAACACCGTATCGAACACCAGGTAGTCGCCGGCGGTGATGCCGCCGGTGCCCGGGTTGAAATTCTGGTCGTTGCCGATGATGATCGAGCTGGAGTAACGCGCGCCGACGCCCGCGCTGAAGCCACGGCCATACGAACCGATGAAGTCATGATCGAACGTATACTTGTTGAATATGTTGAAACGAAATTTCGGAGCGTAGGCCAGGCGGTTGGCGAAGATAATGTTGTGGGAAATAATCGTGCCGGCGGTGGAGTTGGGCAGAATATTCAGACTGGGGTCGGAGACTGTCTCGGAGCGCCACATCCATGAACCGGAAACCACCGCCTGGTAGTTGCGTTGCGGAGTCCAGACGAACTCAAATTCAGCTCCCTCATTTTCCTGCGTGGCGGAGGCGGTAAACCAACGGACGATACGGGCGGCTGCTCCTTGTTTCCCAGGGAGGAGATAGTTGAGCTGCTCGTCAAACTGGTGCTGCGTATCATCCACCACGCGATTCTTCCGGGTAACCCGGAAAAATGACAGAGTTCCGACGAGCTTGTTGTCGTTAAGCGCGACTTTCACGCCAAACTCCATGTTTCTCCCTGTCTCGTTTTTCACTTCGGTGAGTCCGCCCTCGGAGGTGAGTCGCGCCAGTTCCGTGGTCGGGTTGAGGCCAAGCAGCGTGGCGCGGGTGATGATCAGGTTCGGGTCGTAGTCGCCACCCAGGTACGTGACGCCGCTGGGCAGGAACGTCTGCGAATAGCTCGCGTAGACATTGATGTTCTTTTTAATCTCGAACGAAGCACCGGCCATCTTGGAATTGCCCTTGGTGGTTCTGGGCCGGGAGAAGATGGAGCTAAGACCGTATTTGACCCAGTCTGCCGCGGGAATGGTTTCGAGCGCGTACTCATCGACACTAAACCACGGCGGGTTGGCGGAGACCAACTGGCCCGGGGACCTTGCCTCCTCCGAGCGATAGCCGAGGAAGGTGGTCAGCCGGTCCTTGAGGGCGGTGCCCTGCCAGTTGACATACCATTCCTTGCGATAGGACCGGGAGTGATCGACGAGACCGCGCGATATTTCCGTGATGCGGCGGATGTCGGGGTTTACATGGACACCCGGATCATAGAGCGAGAAGATTTCCTGCGGGGTGAGGATCTTTCCGTTGCGGTCACGAATGTATTGTTGCGCCGGGCCCCAGCCCAAGACGGGTTGGCGGAAAGCAGCGGGGATCGGTGAGACATAACCCTCGTCAGGTTTGTCATAGGCGCCCGGCAAATACCCGAAGAACGGGAAGAGCTGGCCGGTGGCAATGGAGCCATGGGCGTTCGAGCCGTAAAATGAGCTGTAGGTATTGCCATACAAACCGCCCACGAGGAGCTTGTTGTCGATCCCGGCGATCTGCTTCTTCATCACGAAGTCGAGCTGATGATAGTAGGCATCAGCGCAGGCGCCCGCGCCCGGG
>JANMVS010000085.1:0-11043 GCA_031392885.1 Verrucomicrobiota bacterium | reverse complement strand
AGACACTCCTGCTCGGCTCGCATCTCGACACCGTGCGCGATGCCGGTCGCTTCGACGGCCCGCTCGGCGTGCTGCTGCCGATCGTGGCGCTGGGCGAATTGTGCCGGCGTGGCGTGAAACTGCCATTTAATGTCGAGGTCTTGGGTTTTTCCGAGGAGGAGGGCGTGCGTTTCGCCAGCGCTTATTTGGGGAGCAAAGGCTACTGTGGCAAACTGACCCTGAAGGATCTGAGCTTTCGCGATGCCGATGGCATCAGCGTGGGCGAAGCGATTGAAAGGTGGAACGGCCTGACCCCAGGACGTTCAAGCATGCGCGCTGGGGTCAACGTGCTCCACCTCAAGGCAGCTCATCAGCGCAGTGGCTTGCTCGGCTATGTCGAGGTTCACATCGAGCAGGGTCCGGTGCTGGAAGCGAAGAGACTCGCGGTAGGCGTGGTCTCGGCCATCGCCGGGCAGAGCCGTTTCAAACTGACCTGGACGGGCCAGGCCGGCCATGCCGGCACGACGCCGATGGCGCTGCGGCGCGATGCCTTGGCCGGTGCGGCCGAGTTTGCGCTGGCGGTGGAAAAACTGGCCCGTGGCCAGGCCGACTCCACCCTGAGCCAGTCGAAGGGACTGGTCGCTACTGTTGGCTCCCTCACGGTTTTACCCGGGGCCGCGAATGTGATCCCCGGCCAGGTCGTGCACTCCCTGGATGTTCGTCATGCCCGGGATGCCGTCCGCCGGGCGGCGTTGTACAGACTGGGCCGGCTGGCGGCTCAAATCGCGGCGCGCCGCGGACTCAAGGTTGGCTGGCAGCGGACACAGGATAACGGGGCGATCGCGTGTTCGCCGCCGCTGACCGCTCTGCTGGCCCGCAGTGTCGTAGCGGTGCAGGGCAAGTCCCTCTCACTCGTCAGCGGTGCCGGCCACGACGCCGTCGTGCTGTCCGCCCTCACCCCGGTGGCCATGCTCTTTGTGCGCTGCCGCGACGGGCTCAGCCATCATCCCGACGAATACGCTTCGCCGAAGGACCTCGGGGTGGCGCTGGAGGTGATGATCGATTTTCTCTCCCGTTTGGCGGCAGAATACTAATGGCCACAAAAAGCACAGAAGGCGCAAAGGAGCGGAATCAGGGGCCGGTTCATTTTTGCGTCTTTTGTGCTTTTTGTGGCCGACTCTCCGCATGAGCAGCCTGCTCGATCTGATCATCCTCGGCGGCTCCGTCGTCACGCCGGGCGGGGTGCAGCGGGTCGATCTGGGCATCGCGGCCGGCCGCATCGTCAAGATGGCCGCCGGGCTCGGGGAGCCGGCGACGGAGATCATCGACGCGGCCGGCTGGCACGTCTTTCCGGGCATCCTCGATGCCCACGTGCATTTCAACGAACCGGGTCGGACGGAGTGGGAGGGCCTGGCGAGCGGCTCCTCGGCCTTGGCGGCGGGTGGTGGCACCTGGTTTTGCGACATGCCGTTGAATTCGCTGCCCCCGGTGCTGGATGCGGCGAGCTTTGCCCAAAAGAAAACACTGGCGGAGCAAAAAGCGGTGACCGATTTCTCGCTTTGGGGTGGGTTGGTCCCCGGCAACCTTGATCAACTCGCGGGGTTGCGCGACGCCGGTGCCCTCGGCCTGAAGGCTTTCATGTGCAGCAGCGGCGTGGACGAGTTCACGAACGTCGATGCCGCGACGTTACGCGCGGGCATGAAGCGCGCGGCCCAGCTTGATCTGCTCGTTGCCGTGCACGCCGAGGACAACGACCTGGCGGCGAAATACCTGGCGACGCAGCGCGCACTCGGCACCGACGCCGCGACTTGGCTGGCCTCACGACCGGTGGAACTCGAACTCGCGGCGATCCGCACGGCCACGGAGATCGCCGGCGAAACCGGTTGCGCCCTGCACATTGTGCACGTCAGTTCGCCGGAGGGCATCGCGCTTATCACCGCCGCGAAGAAAAAGGGCGTCAACGTGACGGCCGAAACGTGCCCCCATTACCTTTTGCTCAACGCGGACGACGTCCTCCGGCAGGGCGCGCCGGCGAAGTGCGCCCCGCCGTTGCGCGCGGAGGCCCAGCGCCGGGGTTTGTGGCGCGCGGCGGAGATGGGGGATATCGACACCCTCGGCTCCGACCATTCGCCCGCGCCGCCGGACTTGAAATCCTCGGCCGATTTTTTCGCCATCTGGGGTGGCATCTCCGGCTGCCAGCATGCTTTCCCGCTATTGCTGAGCGAGACCCTGGCCCGGGACGCCCAGGCTCTGCCGCGGCTCGCCCGCCAGCTGGCGGCCAATGTGGCACTGCGCTTCCGCCTGCCGCACAAGGGCCGGCTCGCCGTGGGCTACGATGCGGATTTTTCCCTGCTCCACCTGGACAGTGAGCATATCCTGCAGAACTCCGAGCTGCTCTACCGTCACCCGCAGGGGCCCTATGACGGCCGCCGCTCATCGGTCCGGGTCGTGCGTACCGTGGTCCGGGGCCAAACGGTATATCATGAAGGACGGATTGCATCCGGTGTGCCGAGGGGTCAGTTTCTCCGTCCAACGATGCAGCCATGATCGATTTTCATCCGCGGATTTATTCAGCATCGCTCGCCGAGAGCACCCCATAAAACCCCCTGATCTTATGCCCGACCTCCCTGGCCATACCCGTGCCCGCATCGCCTCCCGCCACGCTCTCATCACCCCGGGCAATCACGTCAACAGCATAGTGCCTGGCATCACCGGCGCCACGACCGTCATCCTGATCAACGAGGCCATGGGGGCAAAGTTCGCCCAGCTGCTCATCACTTTTCAGGAGGGCGGTCGCGCCGCCCTCCCGGCCAGCAGCGTGCAGACTTTTGGCTACATCATGAACGGCGGGGGCACGGTCACCGTCGGGCGCGAAAAACAGAAATGCGGCCCCGGGGGCTATTTCTTCGCACCCGCGGGGCAGGCCTGGTCGCTGACCGCGCCCAAGTCCGGCACGCAGGTCACGCTTTTTCAGAAAAAATACGCGCCCCTCGCCGGCACACCGGCGCCGACGGCCATCATCGGCGACGCGGCCAAAGTGAAAGGCACGCCGTTTCTTGGCGACCCGGCGGCCAACCTGCAGGTGCTGCTGCCCGATGAGCCGGCCTTCGACCTGGCGGTGAATCTTTTTGCCTACGTGCCCGGCGGCCATCTGCCTTTCGTCGAGGTGCACGTCATGGAGCACGGGCTCGTGATGCTCGGAGGCGCGGGGGTCTACCGGCTGGAGGATTCCTGGTACCCCGTGCAGGCGGGTGATGCCATCTGGATGGCGCCCTACTGCGCGCAATGGTTTGTCGCCATGGGCAAAACTCCCGCGAGCTATCTTTATTACAAGGATGTCAACCGTCCGGCCATCTGATCCGGCAGCTCCGGCCAGCTTCGACCTCAGCGTCAATGGCCGCGTGGTGACCGCGCAAGGGGTGGCCCCAACCACCACGCTGCTGGCGTGGTTGCGCGCCAGCGGGCTGACCGGCAGCAAGGAAGGCTGTGCCGAGGGCGATTGCGGGGCCTGCAGCGTGGCCCTGGTGGAACGTGACGCCGCGGGCCGGCCCACCTATCGCGCCTTCAACAGCTGCATCGCCTTGCTGCCGATGTTCGCCGGTCGCGAGATCGTGACGGTCGAGGGTCTTGCCCAATGCGGGGTGGACCGCCAGCAGTTGCATCCCGTGCAGGCCGCGCTGGTCGAGCACTACGGCTCGCAATGCGGCTATTGCACTCCGGGTTTCGCCATTGCGATGTTTGAGGCCTACTACCGCGATGATTGCCGTGAGCCATGGCAGATTAGCGACCAGCTCTGTGGCAATCTCTGCCGTTGTACCGGCTACCGGCCGATTCGCGATGCCGCGGTCGCCGCATTGGCGTCGAGAGAGGGTGGGGCGGCGAGTCCCTTCGCCGCCGAGGCGCGGACGGAGTCCGCGCCCTGCCCCGATGCCTTTGCCGTGCGGCTCACGCATCCCGTGCGCCTGCCGGAATCGCTCAATTATACGGTGGGCGAGGCGAAATTCTTCCGGCCGACGTCGCTGCCCGGACTGTTCACTTTGCTGGAATCCTTTCCGACGGCCCAACTCGTGGCCGGTGCGACCGAGATTGGGGTGGAGCTGACCAAGAAGTTCAAGGCGTTCCCCCTGCTCATCTCAACTGAAGCGGTGCCGGAGCTGGTGCGCATCACGGCCACCACCGAGGCCTGGCACATCGGGGCGGCGGCGACGCTGACGAACATCGAGGAGGCGCTCGGGGGGGAATATCCCTCGCTGGCGAAAATGCTCCGGGTCTTCGCCGCACGCCAGATCCGCAACCGGGCCACGCTGGGGGGCAATCTGGTGACGGCTTCGCCCATCGGCGACAGCGCCCCGGTGTTGCTGACCCTCGATGCCAGTGTCGTGCTGACCACCGGGAAGGGCGAGCGCACGGTGGCGCTGGCGGATTTCTTCACGGCTTATCGTAAGACGGTGCTAAAGCCGGGTGAAATCATGCGCGAGATCGTGCTGCCGCGCGGCGGGCCGCGGCCCGGCCTGACCCGGCGCGTGGATTTTCTCAAAGTTTCCAAGCGCCGTGAACTGGACATCAGCATCGTCGCCGGCGCCTTCAACGTGGAGTGCAACGCGGCGGGCGTCGTGCACAAGGCCCGGCTGGCCTACGGCGGCGTGGCGGCGATGCCCCTGCGCGCCCGCCGGGCCGAAGCGGCGTTGCTCGGAAAAAATCTGGCTCAGGCCGTCCCGCTGGTGGCGGAAATTCTTCGCGAGGAATACCAGCCGATCGACGACGCCCGGGGCGGCGCCGAATACCGGCGCGGACTGGTCGTCAGCCTCTGGGAGAAATTTGTTTCGGGTGAACAGAGTGAGGCGCAGGATGCCGACCTCGGATTTACCGGGGATGACAAATGGACCGGGCCGGATGCTTCGCGCGCGCTGGGGCACGAGAGTGCGGTGGGCCATGTGACGGGCCGCGCCCTCTATGTGGATGATACGGCCCAGCGTCGCCGGATGCTGGAGGTCTGGCCCGTGTGCGCGCCGCACGCCCGGGCGAATATTTTGCGCCGCGATGCGACCAAGGCCCGGCAGGCGCTCGGCGTGCATGCCGTGCTGCTGGCCGAGGACATTCCCGGCGAAAACAACACCGGCCCGGTGCGCCACGATGAACCGCTGCTGGCGGACAAAGAAATCAGCTTTCACGGCCAGATGGTGGCCTTGGTGGTCGGGGAGTCGTTGGCGGCGTGTCGCGCCGCGGCGGCGCTGGTCGAGGTGGCCTATGAGCCCCTGCCCGCGGTGCTCGGCCTCCCGGCCGCCATGGCCCAAGGCAGCTACCACACCGAGCCCCATGCGCTGACGCGGGGCGAGGTTACGGCCGCACTGGCGGCGGCGCCGGCGAAATTTGAAGGCGAGTTCGAGTTTGGCGGCCAGGAACATTTTTATCTCGAGACCCAGGCGGCGTGGGCCGAGGCGGGTGAAGACGGCTCGGTGCTGGTCAATTCGTCCACGCAGCATCCCTCGGAAATTCAAGCCATCGTGGCCGAGGTGCTGCATCTGGCCCGACATCAGGTCGTGGTCCAGGCGCCCCGCCTGGGCGGCGGCTTCGGCGGCAAGGAGACCCAGGGCAATGCGTTCGCCGCGCTGGTGGCACTGGCGTCGGTCAAGACCGGCCGGCCGGTGCGCGTCCAGCTTGATCGCGATCTCGACATGAAGCTGACTGGCAAGCGGCATCCGTTTCACGCGAAATTCTCCGTGGGCCACGACCGGGCGGGCCGGTTGCTCGCCGCCCAGGTCGCGCTGGTGTCGGATGGCGGCTGGTCGTTGGATTTGTCGACCGCGATCAATGATCGGGCGCTGTTCCACCTCGACAACGCATACTACATTCCGGCGGTGAATTTCAGCGGCCGCGTGGCCAAGACCAACGTGACCTCCCATACGGCGTTCCGCGGCTTCGGCGGGCCGCAGGGCATGATCGTCATCGAGGAAATCATGGACCGCCTCGCCCGCCGGCTCGGGCTGCCGCCGGAAACCGTCCGGGAGCGCAACCTGTACCACGGCACCGGTGAGACCAACCGGACGCATTACCAGGAGGAGATCGGCGATAACCGCATCCAGGACTGCTGGCGGCAGGTGCTGGCCGAGGCGAAATTTGCCGAACGCCGGACGGAAGTGGCGGCGTGGAATCTCGCCCACCCGCACATGAAGCGCGGGC
This sequence comes from Verrucomicrobiota bacterium, assembly GCA_031392885.1. Classification (GTDB taxonomy): domain Bacteria; phylum Verrucomicrobiota; class Verrucomicrobiia; order Opitutales; family Opitutaceae; genus Lacunisphaera. The sequence continues at coordinate 4,884 of JANMVS010000085.1, read as the reverse complement.
TGGCGGTGACGCCGGTGAAGTTCGGCATTTCCTTCACGCGGTCACATTACAATCAGGCCGGCGCCCTCGTGCACATTTATCAAGACGGCTCCGTACAAGTGAACCACGGGGGCACCGAGATGGGGCAGGGATTGCACACGAAAATGCTCGGCGTCGCCATGCGGGAGCTCGGTTTGCCTGCGGCCAACATCCGGATGATGACCACCAGTACGGACAAGGTGCCGAACACTTCCGCGACGGCGGCCTCGAGCGGCGCGGATCTCAACGGCGCGGCGGTGGCGGCGGCGTGCACGATCCTGCGCGAGCGGCTGCGGCCGGTGGTGATGGGATTGCTTTCGGCTGCGGTAGGAGGGGCTTTACGCCCCGAAGGGAGCGCCGCAGCGAATTCGGATCGGGGCGTAAAGCCCCTCCTACCGCTGGAGGAGATCAGCTTCGAAAACGGTGAGGTGTTCGCGAAAGCCAATCCCTCGGTGCGCCTTTCCTTCGCCCAGGTGGCCGCCAGGGCCTACGCCGAGCGCATCAGTCTTTCGACCACGGGTTACTACCAGACACCCGGGGTCAAATGGGACTGGGCCACCGCGACGGGGCATCCGTTCCACTATTTCGCCTGCGGGGCGGCGGTGGCCGAAGTGGAAGTGGACGGCTTCAGTGGCATGCACCGCGTGCGGCGGGTGGACATTGTGCATGACGTGGGCGACTCGCTCAACCCCAGGATCGACCGCGGACAGATCGAGGGCGGTTTCGTGCAGGGCTTGGGCTGGCTCACGCGCGAAGAATTAAAATGGGACCAGCAGGGTCGGTTGCTCACGCACAGTGCGAGCACCTACCAAATCCCTGCTTTCAGTGATGCACCGGTCGAATTCAATGTCACCCTGCTGCCGAGGGCAACGCAGCCGAACACCATCCACGGCAGCAAGGCCGTGGGCGAGCCGCCGCTGATGCTGGCGTTTTCGGTGCGCGAGGCGATCCGTGACGCCGTGGCGGCGTTCGGCCCGGTCGGCGGCGAGGTGCCGCTGGCCTCACCCGCGACCGGCGAGGCGATCTTCGCGGCAATCCGGCAGAGACAAAAAGGCTAGCCGCCAATGGTAGGGCGAGTCGTCCCCGACGAGCCGCTGCGCCCGACGGCTCAGCCGGAGGATGTCAAACCAGCGCACAGCGCTAGCCCGGATATTTCACACTCTGCTCGCAACCGAAACCACACCCTGGGCCAAATCTTTTTCCGCATTCACGGCTGCTCGGGATATCCGGGCTAGACGCCCTGCCTTTTTAGCTTGTCCCGCTCGGTCAGGAGTTGCGCGGCGATACTCAGGGCGATCTCGTGCGGATCGTTGTTCCCAAAGGACAGGCCGACGGGGCAGTGGAACTGTTTCGCCCGCCGGGCCGACAGTCCGGCCGCCCGCAGTTCGCGGCGGAGCACCGCGGCCTTGGCGGCGCTGCCGATGACGCCGATGAAAGGGAAACTTCGCTCGGCCAAGGCGCGCAACAACACCGGCTGATCGCTGGCGTGACCCTTGGTCAGGCAGAGCAGGAAGGCGTGTTCCGGCATGCTGGGCACGAGGTCGGCGGGATGGTTGTGCGTCAGATAGCAGGCATTGCGGGCGCGTGGCAGGCGGTCGAGCCATTCGCGGCGGGGATCGACCACCGTGAGTTGACAGTCGAGCGGCGCAAGCACGGGCACCAGGGCTTGCACGACATGGCCGGCCCCAAAAATCCAGATGGGCCAGGCCGCGCCCGTTCCGCCGGCGACATGGGGCTCGAAATACAGTTTAACCGAGCCGCCGCAGGTCATGCCCACGTCGGTCTTGAGGGTCCACTTGAGGAATTGCGGCGTCGCCCGACCGGCGGCGAGCAGCTGCTGAGCGAGGGCGATGGCCTTGGCCTCAACCTTGCCGCCCCCGACTGTGCCGCGGTGCAACCCGCCAGCAGTGACGAGCATCTTGGCCCCGGTGTCCTGCGGCGTGCTGCCGAGCGCGTCTACCAGCACGACGAGCACGAAGGCCGTGCCCTCGCGTTCGAGGGCGGCTAGCTCTTCGTAGAAGGTGGCGGCGGGCTCAGGCATGGGGACGAAGAATAGGCGTCAGGTTAACCACGGATTTAACGGATGAACACGGATAAATGCACCTGTCCGGTCATTCTGCGCTGCGCGCAAAATGAAGAGGAGGTCGCGTGCCACCCCCTCACTCCGGGCTGATCGGAGCGGAAAAAGACGTGCGGTGCCATTCCTGCCAGCGTTCACGGCCGGCAAAGACCGGCAGGGAATCGGTGACCATCGCGTCCTTCCCGAGGAGAAAATACCGGGCGAACAACTCGTCGGCCGAGCCCCAGGCGAAGCCAAAGGGCGGGCCGTCCTCCAGGACGGGCGCCTGATAATAGAAGTAGCCGAGCAGCGAGCCGCGATATTTGAGCAGTGCGGCGGCGCGGTTGCGGTAGGCCTCGCGCCGGTCGGGCATAATGGCGCAGACAAAGGTTCGCTCGTAGATGAAGTCAAACTGGGCGTCGCCGAAGTCGTACTGGAAGAAATCCCCGGTAAAGATGCTTTTCGCCAGTGCCGGGCCGACAAACTTGCGGGCGCGTTCGACCGCGGCCGGGGCAATGTCCAGCGCGGTGACTTCATAACCGGCCTCGGCAAAGGCCTTGATCTCATAGCCCGAACCGCAGCCCGGGATCAGCACCCGTCCGCCCTTTTTGCTCCGTTTGAGGAAAAGCAACAAATCCGCCGGGGTACCGCCGAAATCCCACGGAGTCTGGCCGCTCACATAGCGGGAATTCCAGAATTCGGGATGACTGGGATGAGAGGCGTTCATGGCAGAGCGAAGCGGCGGAGTGACAGACGGGTCGTTTGTCCCCGGTTAGTCAAGTCGGACCACACTCACCCGGCGAAGTTCAAAGGGAATGCCTTCCAGCTGAAAACCAATACGACCGGAGTGGGGTCTGAGCTGGGTTACCTTGTTTTGCACCACGCCGTTGATGGTGACCTCGAGGATGTCGCCACGGCAGGTGAGGTCACAAGAGTTCCACTCCCCGACCGGCTTCTCACTGTCGGGGGCCGTGCGGTTGAGGATGGCGGTCTTGGCTTCGGGCGGGGTTGAGGGTTTCTCGGCAAAGGCCGCGCCAGCCATGGGCAGAACGTCGCCGACATTCTTGTTTTTCAACTGGATTTGAATGCAAACCGGCCAGGCACGGTCCTTGGGTCCGGAGCTGATGTGAATTAACACCCCGCTGTTGCCCGGTTGGTCCGGCCAGCGCCACTCGGCATGCAGTTGGTAGTTTTCGTAGGCGGGGGTGGTGGCGATAAAGCCCACCGGTTTGCCTGTCACGGCGATGCTGCCGTCCGGCTGCAGGTGGCAGACTTCCGTGATAGCCACGGCAGGGGTCGTGACAAATTCCCAGCCGGTAAAATCTCGGCCGTTGAAAAGTTCGGTAACGGGCGCAGCACAGGCGATGGACGCGATCACGACCAACACGCCTAAGACCGGGGGCAGATAACGCATGCCCCACTTAGTAGCAGGTTGGCCCCACAGGTGGAGCGCTAATTATCGACGCTGCGCACGTCCGGTCCTGCAGGATCAGATCAGCCCGAGCTTCATCTTACCTTCCTCGGAAATCATGGACTGATTCCAGGCCGGTTCCCAGGTGATGCGGACGTCGGCCGTACTGACGCCGGGGACCAGGCGGATTTTGCCATTGGCATCCTCCGCGATGGCCGGGCCCATGCCGCAGCCGGGGGCCGTGAGGGTCATGGCCACGTCCACCTTGAAACCGCCGGCGTCGAGCTTCGAGACGTCCATGCTGTAGACGAGGCCGAGGTCGACGATGTTGACGGGGATCTCGGGATCGAAAACCTTGCGCAGCTGGTCCCAGATGGCCTCGGGATCCGGCGCGCCGTCGGCGAGGGTGGCGGCCGTGACGGTGTGCACCGCGGCGGTCTCCCCGATGGCATCGGCGTCCTTGCCGTCGATCCGGAAAAGCCCCGTCGAGGTTTGCACGGTATAGCTGCCGCCCAGCACCTGGTGGATGAAGACAGTATCACCGGCAAACAGCGTGTGTTTGTCGCCGCTGGGGATTTGGGTGACGGTAATTTCGCGGGTGAGGATGCGGTCGCGTTTGTCGGTCATGAAAATGGAGGTTTAACCATAGCAGACACGGATAACACAGAAATAATGTTCCGAGCGGTGATGCCAAAGGGAGGTTCTTTCCGTGTATTCTGTGTGTTCCGTGGTGACTTTATTGTTTGAACTTACCCCGGATGATCTCGGTCAGGGAATCGTGGAGCTGCTGGTTTTCAATTTTGCCAAGGACTTCCTCGAAAAAGCCGAAGACGAGAAGTTGCTGGGCCTGCGCCGGGCTGATGCCGCGGGACTCGAGGTAGAATTCCTGCTCGGCGTCGATGCGCGCCGACGTGGCGCCGTGCGTGCAGCGCACGTCGTTGGCCTGGATCTCGAGGCCGGGGAGGGAGTTGGCCTCGGCCTCGTCGCTGAGCATCAGGTTGCGGTTGCTCTGGTAGGCGTCGGTCTTTTGCGCATCGGGATCCACGATGATCAGGCCGGAGAAAATGGTCTTCGCCTGGTCGAGCAGGGCATTTTTATAGAGGAGATTCGAGCTGGTGTTTGGCGCTTGGTGGATCTGCAGCGTGCGCTGGTCGAATTCCTGGGTTCCGTGGGCGACGGTGAGGGCGAGCATCTCCGAATGCGCGCCCGGCGCCTGCAGCTGGGAGAAACTCTCGTGCCGGGCCTGCCGGGCCCCGGCGTGAAGATTGATGGAAAGCACGCGGGAGTCGCGCCGGGCGACCGTGGCGTTGAACTGGAAGGACAGGGTCTCGCGGCTCCAGTCCTGCATGGCCACATAAGTGACCTGGGCCCCGTGCCCGACGTAGAGGTCGTTGCC
>JANMVS010000062.1:0-4574 GCA_031392885.1 Verrucomicrobiota bacterium | reverse complement strand
CTGCTGCGAGAGTCCGGCCTGCTCGCGCAGGGCGGCGATTTGCAGGGCGACATCCCACGCCTCTCCTGCCCGCTTGAATCGCGCGGCAAAAGCCGGGTCGCTGAGCTGCTGCTCCAGGTAGCGGTCAAAGTTGGATTTTTTCATCTCGCGTGGTGTTTGCACCAGTCGGCCATGCGGACGCGAGCCGTGGCGAGGTCCTGCGGGGCAATGGCCTGGCCCTTGTTGCGGATACCGTGGACGGCGATGATGCGGCGTCCTTTCTGGAAGAACCAAAGGATGCGGGTGTTGAGCTTGCCCACATGGCGCAGCTCCAGCAGCCCGTCTCCGAGCGCCTTCGACAGCGGGGCGCGATGATTCTGCCGGTGCCGCAGCAGGTCGAGTCCGGAGACCACCGCGGCGAAATCGCCGGGGCCGGAGGTTTTCAGAGCATCGAGAAATTCACGCACGGGACACCGTCCTTCCTTGGTTTCGTAAAACTCTACGGTGAATTCCATGGGCTACAACATCAATAATGATGTAACGGACTCAGGCGGCCAGGGTCGTGTTGAGCTCTTCCAGGAGCTGCGGGAGTTGGGCACCGAAGAGCTGATGCGCTTTGCCCAAACCACCGCGTTGATTGAATGGCGATAGCTCCAAATCTTCCGGCTCAATGCTGAGGCTGGTGGCGATGTGGGCAGCGATCAGGCGGAGCCAGGCTAACTGCTCCGCAGTGAAGACCTGAGAGCTGAGACCTGAAACCTGAGAGGTTGAGGCCTTCTGCTTGAGCCAGGAGTCGAAGCGGGTTTGGACAGAGTCTGCGAACGGTTCCAGGACGGGTTGCTGTTCGAGGGCGAAGCGCACGAGGGAGACGAGGTCGGCGAAGCGATGGACACTCGATCTTTTTGACACAGAGGACACGGAGGAACCTGACACAGAGGGCACAGAGGCTGGGGATTGCTCCGTGTTCTCTGTGACAACCGCTTGGGTTTGCTCGAAGGCACGCCAAATCACATTCACGGGATCTTGGCCGAAGGCAGGTTCCTTTTTTAGAGCTGCTTCGAGGTCTTTCAGCATGTTCTCCGTCAACCGCTGTTTGTAGGGACGGGAATAGAGAATCTGCAGTGCGGTGATCTCGGCTTTGTGCGTTTCGACGTAGTCACGGAAGGTTTGGACGAGGCTGGCTGCCTTTGCCTTGGCCGCGGCGTCGAAACCGGAGGAGATGACGGCATCGACGGTGACGGTGTCGATGGTTTGCTCGGCGTCCTGCTTGGCTCTGGCGAGGGCGTCGCGCAGGGCGGGCAGGTCGAACGGGGCGCAGGCGGCATCGGCGAGCGACTTGCGGGCGGCGGTCATCGCCTCGGGCAGCACTTCGGCCGGGCTGGCACCGGGTTTGCCTGTAGCCTTCTCTGCGATGGCATCGGGGTCGATAGCTTGGAGCAAGGAGGCAGAGAGTTGGGAGAGCGATTTGCCGCCCGCGAGTGAGGCGAGGTTCTTCGCTTCATCGCGTGAGACTTCCCGGTCCAGTCTCGCTAGGCGTCCGGCGAGCGTGGTGAGGGTGTCCTCGTCGCGTTTGCCGAGGGCTACGCCGAGGAGCAGGGCCGGGAAGGCGACGTTGCGCTGGCGTTCCAGCGGGCGGGAGTCGGTCTTGTCGCTCTCGCACACACCGACGGCATCGACGATTGCGAAATGGGTCTTGGCGTGGGCATCCGCACCGGAGACGGCCTGCAGGTCGGTGGGCGTGAGGACGCGGGTGCCGCGGCCTTTCATCTGTTCAAAGTAGGTGCGGCTGCGGGTGTCACGGAGGAAGAGGAGGCACTCGAGCGGCTTGATGTCGGTGCCGGTGGCGATCATGTCCACCGTGACGGCGATGCGGAGCTGTGGGGAGGTGCGGAACTCCTGGATGAGGGTCTCGGACTTTTCGTAACGCTTGGTCTCGGGGTTGTAGGTCTTGTAGGTGATCTTCTTGGCGAAGTCGTTGCCTTTGCCGAAGACTTCGCGGACGAGATGCACGGTGTCCTCGGCGTGGGAGTCGTCCTTGCAGAAGATGAGTGTCTTGGGGACGAGGGTGCGGCCGGGGAAGAGTTCGCTGAAGAGGGCGTCCTTGAAGGCCTGAAGGACGGTGCGGATCTGGGACTTCACGACGACGGAGCGGTCGAGGTCCTTGGCGGCGTAGGCGAGATCCTCGTCGAGGCGCTCCCAGCGGACGGCGCGGGTCTCTTTGCTGCGGCGGTCGACGTAGAAGCCTTTCTCGACCTTGCCGCCCTGCTCGGTGACCTGGGTCTTGATCCGGTAGACCTCGTAGCCGACGTTGACGCCATCGGCGACAGCGCGCTCGTGGTTGTATTCCATCACGAGGTTCTGGTTGAAGAAGCCGATGGTCTGCTTGGAGGGCGTGGCGGTGAGGCCGATGAGGAAGGCGTCGAAGTATTCGAGGACCTGCCGCCAGAGGCCGTAGATGGAGCGGTGGCACTCGTCGGTGACGATGAAGTCGAAGGCCTCGATGGGGATTCTGGGATTGTAGGCGACGTCCTTCGGGCGATCGTCGGCGGTGGCGATCTCGTAGCCGGACTTCTCATCGAGGTCTTCGTCGAGTTCCTCGCCGCGCAGGAGGGAGTAGAGGCGCTGGATGGTGCAGATGGTGACGCGGGCGACGGAATCGAGCTGGTTGGAGGTGAGATGCTGGACGTTGTAAACCTCGGTAAACTTGCGGCCGGTGTCGGGGGCGACGAACTGCTGGAACTCGGCCATGGCCTGCCGGCCGAGGTTGGCGCGGTCGACGAGGAAGAGGACGCGCTTGGCTCCGCCGTGCTTGATGAGCCGGTAGGTGAAACTGCAGGCGGTGTAGGTCTTGCCCGCGCCGGTGGCCATCTGGATGAGGGCGCGGGGGCGGGCGGCGGTGAAGGACTCCTCCAAGTGCGTGATGCCCTCGACCTGGCAGGCCCGGAGGTTCTGCGCCGGGAGGGGGTGGACGGTGGGCATGGCCGCGAGGCGGCCGCGAAGTGTATCGGACTCGGCCAGCCACTCGGCAAAGGTCTCGGGGCGATGGAAGGTGAAGACCCGACGAGAGCGAGGTTCGGGGTCGCGCTCGTCGCGGAAGAGGGTTTCGACGCCAGTGGATTCGTAGAGGAATGGAAGGCCGGAAACGCCGGCCGGCATCAGTTTGGCGAGGAAGTCGGGCAAGTTCTCCGCGTAGCTGGCCGATTGTTCGGAAACGCCGGAGAGAGTTGTGCCCATTTTTTTAGCTTCGATGACACCGACTGGGCGGCGATCCACGAGCAGAAGATAGTCGCAGGGGCCGGTCTTGAGCGGGACTTCGCGGAGAGCGATCCCCTGCCCTACACCTAAATTTAGGTCCTTGTAGTTCTGAATGATCCAGCCGGACGCGATGAGCTGCTCGTCGATCTTCTCACGGGCTAGGGCTTCAGGGGTGGGCATGGCGATCGCAGGCCAAAAACCTGGCCCGACGGAAAATTAGATGTGAGTTTATCATCTACGCTCCTGACATCGGCAAGGCTGAAGCGATCGGCCTGCCGAGACCAGCCTGCACGGAAGACTGCCCAGCGGCAATCTGGGACTCGCGCCGTTGCGGTTGGGCCCCCTCGATTCCCGCGCATAATTTCAAACCAACGCTTGCGGAGGTTGCGCTCCAGTTCGAGGCATGGCCCGCAGGGACGCGGGCCCTCCGGTGACATCGCTGGGCAAACAATGGCCAAGCATATCAGCTCAGATCGCGAAACGAGCCGAATTCGGCATCGAACAATTGCCGGTAGGTTCGCACCACCATGCCGTCGGTCTGGCCGGCGAGGAAATCGCAGATGCGGCGGGCCTTCCCGTCCTGGGTTTTCTCCGCCTCGATCAGGCGGCTGATGTTCGGCGGCAGAATGCGGATCACCCGTTCGTTGCGCTCGGCGTAGTTCGACCAGATGGCGTTGTAGAGGGCCATGAGGATGACCCGCGCCTTGTGCTCCAACTGTTCGAGCTGCGGGCTTTCGAAGATGATGTCGTTGGCCATCTTCTTGAAAAAATCCGCCTCGCTCCGCGCGGTCGCGTCGATGACGAGGTCGTATTTGTAGCGGTTGGTTTTCTCCGCCATGAAGTTGTCGCGCGGTTTGAGCCGGCAGGCTTGGATAAAGGCGCCGATCTTCTTGGAGAAGGTGTTTTCCAGCCGGTCGCGCCGCAGGGCGTCGAACAGGGTGTCGAGGTGCCGCTGCTCGGCGGCGCCAATCGTCTCCCCGTCGGCCCAGCGCTCGACGCGCTCGACCGTGAGGAAGCCGGCGCGCACGCCGTCCACGATGTCGTTGAGCGAGTAAGCGGCGTCGTCGGCCCAATCCATGATCTGGCACTCGACGCTTTTGAAATCGTTGAGCGTGTCGCCGCGCAGCAGGCTGCCGGGGATCTTGGCTCCGCCGAACACCCAGTCCCGCACGGGGGCCTGCCCGTCGTAGATGAAATGGTTGAGCGGCGGCGTGGCGAACTCGGTGTAGAGTTTTTTGTATTTGAGGACGCCGTCGAGGAGGGCGCGGGTGGGCTGCATGCCCTTCACGCCGGACTCGTTCTGGTAGATGGTCTCGCAGAGCAGGTGCAGGGTCTGGGCG
>JANMVS010000582.1:0-12458 GCA_031392885.1 Verrucomicrobiota bacterium | reverse complement strand
GATCAAGCCGAGGCCAATGCTGGTCTTGATGATGTTGTGGAGATTGGGCGTGAAGGGGGCGCCGGCGGGGAGGGCGCGATCGAGCGGCTTGACCGGGATGTTCTCAATGTTCTTCGAGGTGGTGGTCTGATTCAGGCGGTCGAGGATCTGGATGTAGTTGGTCTTGGCGACCTGGGCTTGGTTTTCCAGGCTCTTGAATTCGACCGACAGATCACCCAGGCGGAGCTGGTCCTTTTCAGCCTCGCGGTATTCGCGTTGGTAGGCGGCCTCGGTTTCCTGCAGTTTGACGTATTGGGTGCGGAGATCGGCGATGGACTGCGTGATGTTGCGTTCAATTTGGGTGGTGACCACATCGATGGAATTGGCGAGATCGATCATCTTCGGGTGGCGCTCCAGGTAACGCTCGCTGAGGATGGACTGGTTCCGGCCCAGTTCGGCGAGTTGCGACTTAAGGGTCGCAATGCTGCCGTAGGCGGAGATGTAGCTGATCTCCAGCAAGCTGCCCTTGGCCTTTGGCATGCGCTCAATCTGGCCAAGGAGCGTCTCGACATCGAGGCGGCTCAGGCGGGCGCTGGTGAGCGTGGCGTTGATGGCCCGGAGGCGCTCGCCGACAATGTTGATGCTGTTGTCGAGGGAAACGAGGTTGTGCTTGCGGCGGTAGTCCTGGAGATGAACCTCGGAGAGTTCAGATTCCTTGCGCAGGTCTTCGGCGCGGTTGCGGAGGTATTCGACGGCGAACTCATTCTTGCCCCCGACATTTTGCATCAGGTACCGCATGAACTGTTCGACGTAGCGGTTGGCGATGAGGGCGGCACCCTCGGGATCGCGGTTGGTCACCGTGATGTTAATGAGGAAACTGTTGCGGATGGAGGCGATGGAGGCGACGCCGAGCAGTCCCGAGACCGGTGGGGGATTGGCCCCGGGAGCAAGTTCCTTGAGGTAAGGGCGCTGGAGAATCTTCACTTCCTCGGGGGTCAGCGACTGGGCGATCATGGTGCGCATGCGGCCGCTGTTGAGAATCTGCAGGTAGGTGTTGAGGTCGATGTCGGAACGGACCGAGTTGTCGACGACCTGCTCGTTGAGCACCACCCGATCCGGTCGCTCGAACTGCATGGTCGCCGAGCTGGAATACATCGGAATTTCCTGCGCCTGCCAGTAGCCGACGGAGAGGGCGACGAGCAAGGCCACGGGCAGGGCAATCCAGAGCCGCTCGCGCAGAATCACCAAATAATCGCGCAGCGAGCGGCGTTCGATGACCTGATTGTCATTGCCGTGCAGGGAAGACCCGGACGGCTTGGCGGGGGCGGTGGTGGGCAGAGCGTCAGGATCAGGCATGGGATGGAGTCAGATTAGCCGCTCGGGTACATAGACGTTATCCCCGGTCTGGAGTAGAAAGTTGTCATCCGCATTGGTACCTTTCTTCCCCTTGATAATGCTGTCCACATCAATGGTGAATACTTTTTTCGTGCCGTCGGGCAGAATCCGGGTAACGGTGACCGCGCTGCCCTTGCCGATGTCCGTGATGCCACCCGCTTTCGTGACCAGTTCGGCCAAGGTGTAGGTCGATTCGTTGGGGAGTTGATAGCGCGCGGGATTGCGGATCTGGCCGCCGATGGAGACTTCGCGGACGGCGTATTCCTCGACATTGATCGTGACCTGCGGGTTGCGCAGGAAGCGGCCATCCTTGTAGGCGTTTTCCACGGCGGTTTGCGCCTCGGTCACGGTCAGACCCCCGAGGGCGATTTCCCCCAATAGTGGCAGGTTGACGCGGCCGCGGGCATCAACGCGGGCCAGGGTGGTCAGGTCCTCCTCCTGGTAAACGGCGATGCGCAGGCGGTCGGCGAGGGTGAGGGTGTGGATGTAATTTTTTGTATTGACCGGCCCGGGGGTCGGCTGCGCCGGCGCGGACAGGAAACTGCTGCAAACGGCGGTAGCGAGGAGCGGGAGGATGCGGCGGGCAAATCTCATGGGTGGGATTAATAACGGCTGGCGAGAGTGAAGGAAAGCCCCTGGCGATCGAAGTCGGAGAAGCTGGAGCTGGACCAATTGCGGAAGTAACTGTAGCTGGCGGCGAGACTCAAATGCTCGCTAAAGCGGTAAGTCGCCCCGAGGTCCCAGCTAAAAACATCGTCGCGCCGCCGGGCCAGGGTCCGACCGAGGAAGAGATTGCGGCCGTAGCCCACGCCACTGGCGAATTCCAGCTTGCGGGAAAAAGCGTAGATGGCGCGCAAGGTGGCGTTGCTGGAGTCAACCGAGGCTCCCGTGGCGATGGTGTTGAAATCGCGACTGATCTGGCTGGAGAGCGTAAACTTCCGGGTGATCGGCCAGGCGAGAGCGGCCAGCGCGTTGACCTGGCTGAAGTTTTCGCGACTGCCCTGCTCCGTGCGGATCTGGTAGCCAAGCCGCAGGGTGCCATTGAGCTTGGCGTAAAGCCCACCAGTCGCGCCGATGCTGAACCAATGGTCGGTGCTGTCGGCGCCCCTCGCGGTTTGGGTAACCCGCAGGCGATAGCCGCCGAGAAGATCGAGTTTCGAAGTGTAGACATAAAACGCATCAATCGCCTCGGCATAATCGGTGTAATTGCTCAGCACCGCCGTGTCGCGATAGCGGCGCTGCAGGGAAGAGGTGCCCGAAGTCACATAGAGGTTGTCGTTGATCGGGTATTTGAGGTTGAGCTCCACGGGGAAGTTCCAGGAGCTGGTGCGCAAATTGACCGCGCTATCCGAGCGCGTTTCGCGATAGGCGCTGAGCGTGAAGGCGCCGGTGGTGCGGCCGGTGGTCTTGTTCAACTCAAGCAGGAAGCTGGGATTGACGGCGTTCTCGTGCGTGTACTTGCCGAAACGCTGGTAATCGACTTTGAAGGTGGAGTTGACCGCGATGATGCCCGCCCGGCGCTTGAGGTCCATCCCCACGGAGGCATTGACGCTGTAGTCACCGCGGCCGGTGGCTTCGGAATAAAGATTCGAGCTGTAGACAAAGCCGACACTGCCGAAAACGAAGAGCTGATTGCGCGCGCCATCGATATTCAGCAAGGCCCGCCCCGACGGCAGGTGCAGGGCGAACACAAGGCTGCCCAGCAAGAGGACGCGGGCTGGGGGCAGGAAGGTCACGCGAAGATGGAATTGGATTTAACCACCGGGTAATCGACTCGGGCTGATTTCAATATTAATCGGCAACTGCACGGGGACGGTGGGTTTGACGACTATTTCCTGGGTGGTCCCCGGGGCGGCACCCGAGTTGGATGCGGTGGCCCCGGCCCCCGCGAAACCTGGCGAGACCGACTCCAGGCCTTGTTCGGCCATCTTTTCAATGATCTCAAACGTGACGGTTCGCCTGGCGTTGCAGGCCATGATGGTGCGATCGCCCACGGTTGGCAGCAGCTCCGGCGGAATCGGCGTGATCGAGAGCAGCGGAAGCCGATCGGTGGCACGGGCGCGGATGACCGCGCGCTCCCCGGGTCGAAGTAGCTGACCGCCGAGATCCTTGCTGCCGACCCGGATCGTGATGTCGCCTTCGAGCAGGTCGATGGTGGTCTCGCTGGCGGTGGTCGCGATCGAGATCTTGCCGCCGCGAATGTTGATCGAGGCCTGCGGCGTGGAGTAATTCATCGAGCTGCCGGAGACCAAATGACTGGTACAGATGCCCACGGCGCCACGGGCCACATGAATATCGCTTTGGGAAACGGAAGGTTCATTCAAGGTATCGGCGCTTTGATTGCTCTGCGCCTGGAAGGGTTCCTGCATGAAACGATTGATTTCAACCCGGGTATTCTGCTCGATGGCCATGCCGGTGCCATTGGAATATACGATCGCATTAAATCCGCCCTCCCGGGTTTCCAACACGGTGCCCGGTGCATCAAACGCCGTCGCTTGGCGGGCGGTGTAGACTTTGTCCCCGTTCTGGATCTGGGTGTCACCCTTAGCCTCGGCGATATAAATTTTGCTGGTGGGCCCCTTCTTCTTGCCGAGTTGACGCTGCGCCATCGCGTGGGGAGACAGGGTGACAAATGCGGCCACGCAAAAGATGACTAAACGGATGAAATTTGTCTTCATGATCTGAAAATATAATACTGGTTTAAGAATTTAGAAAGGCGTTCTTAAGTGACTACCTATAAGTGATAGGGTTTAATACCTATCTCAAGCCTTATCCGCGAAATCGCAATCCGGGCAACCGATTTCATACCAACAAATTAACAATTCGTCCTTTGATATAGATCGTCCTTTTTAAGGGTTGTCCTGCAAGATAGGGTGCCGCTTTGGGGTGTGCCGAAGCCAGACGGACCAGTTCCGCTTCCCCGATATCGGGGGCAACACTCAGATCTCCGCGATGTTTCCCGTTTACCTGAATCACAATGGTAATCGTGCTGGCCACCAGTTTGGTCGGATCGAATGAGGGCCAGCCAGCGCCCATGATGGAAGGGGCTTCGCCCAGGCGGGCCCACAGTTCCTCGGCCAGATGCGGGGCGAATGGGGCGAGGAGACGCAACACATCCAGCATGACTGCGCGGGGGAGGGCGGGTTCTTTTTGGAGGGCGTTCAACAGAATCATCATCTGCGAAATGGCGGTGTTGAAGCGCAAGTTCTCCAGATCGTCGCCGACCTTTTTGATGGTTTCGTGGAGAAGCTTTTCGGTTTCCGCCGCCAGCTTGGCGTCGGCCACCAGCCGGGTGTTGGGGCCACCCTCTTCGTTGAGACACTCCCGCCACACCTTGCGCAGGAAGCGATGCACGCCTTCGATGCCCTTCGGGTTCCAAGGCTTCATGGCTTCCAGCGGCCCGAGAAACATTAAATACAAGCGCAGCGAGTCGGCCCCGTAAGCGGCGATGATGTCGTCGGGATTCACCACATTGCCGCGGCTCTTGGACATTTTGACGCCGTCCTCGCCGAGAATGACGCCCTGGTGAAAAAGCTTCTTGAAGGGTTCGTTCTGCGGCACGACGCCAAGATCGAACAGCACCTTGTGCCAGAAGCGGGCATACAGGAGATGCAGCACGGCATGTTCGGCGCCGCCCACGTAAAGATCGGGCACCCCCCAATACTTCATCGCGTCAGCGTTGGCGATGGCCGCCGGGTTCTGCGGATCGAGGTAGCGGAGATAATACCAGCACGAACCGGCCCATTGCGGCATGGTGTTGGTCTCGCGCCGGGCCCGCACCCAGACGTCCCCGGCCGGCTTGGGCTGCGTGGTCGGTCGGCTCGCGCCGGTGACAACATCGAGCCAGATCTGCAGCCAGGCCGTCTCGTTGGCCAGCGCGCTCTCCCCGGTTCCGCTGGGCAGATAGGACTGCACATCAGGCAACACCAGAGGCAGCGCGGCATCGGGCAAGGACAGGGCGTATTGGATAATACCATTCTCGGAGAAGGTGACCGGTTGCGCCGGCAAATCGGGGCGGAGGGTGGCCGCGTGGCGGTAGTCGGCTTCGCTGACCCAGACGATGGGAAAGGGTTCGCCCCAATAGCGCTGGCGCGAAAAGAGCCAGTCGCGAAGTTTGTAGTTGATCGTGCCTTTGCCGATGCCGCGGGCCGCGAGCGTGGCGGTGATCCGCTGCTTGGCCTCGGGCCAGGCCAGGCCGTTGTATTCGGCGGAATTAACGACCTTGCCGTCACCGGTGAAAGGCAACTCGGGCGAACCATCCGCGGCCTCGATCACGCGGATGACGGGCAGTTGGTACTGCGTGGCGAATTCGAAGTCGCGCGCGTCATGCGCCGGTACCGCCATGATGGCGCCGGTGCCGTAACCCATGAGCACATAGTCCGCGATCCAGATGGGCACGCGTTCCTGGTTGATCGGGTTGATCGCATAGCTGCCGGAGAAAACGCCGCTCTTGTCCTTGGCGAGGTCGGTGCGCTCCAGGTCGCTTTTGCTGGCGGCCTTGAAGCGGTAGGTCTTCACGGCGTCGCGGTGGGCGGGCACGGTTAGCACGTCCACCAGCGGGTGCTCCGGGGCAATGACCATGTACGTGCAGCCGAAGAGCGTGTCGGGCCGCGTGGTGAAAACCTTCAATGCACCGGCCGCGGCGTTCTCGAGTTGAAACGTCACCTCCGCGCCCTCGCTGCGCCCGATCCAGGCTTCCTGCATCCGCTTGGTGGAATCGGGCCAGTCCACGTCCTTGAGGCCGTCGATCAACTGTTCGGCGTAGGCCGTGATGCGCAGCACCCATTGGCGGAGGTTGCGGCGTTCAACCGGAAAATTGCCCACCTCGGACTTGCCGTCGACCACCTCTTCGTTGGCGAGCACCGTCCGGAGTTCCGGGCACCACCAGACCGGGCGTTCATCAACATAGGCCAGGCCGCGCTGGAAGAGCTGGAGGAAAATCCACTGGGTCCAGCGGAAGTACCGCGGGTCGGTGGTGTCCACCTCACGGTCCCAATCATAGGAAAAGCCCAATGCCTTGATTTGCCGGCGGAAGTTGGTGATGTTGTTCTGGGTGTTGGTGGCCGGGTGCGTGCCCGTCTTGACCGCATGCTGTTCGGCGGGCAGGCCGAAGGCGTCCCACCCAATCGGGTGGAGCACATTGTAGCCGCGGGCGCGCTTGTACCGGGCAAGGATGTCGGTGGCGGTATAGCCCTCGGGATGGCCGATGTGCAGGCCCGAGCCCGAGGGGTAGGGGAACATGTCCAGCACATAGTATTTCGGCCGGGGCGAATGATTTTCAGCGCGAAAAGCCTTGGTTTGCTCCCAGAAAGATTGCCAATGCGGCTCGATCTTGAGAAATTCGTATTCTTTGCAATTAGTAGCCATCGATTAGAATCCGACCATTGAGAGATTACATTCCACCGTCAATCATCCGCCTGCTGGCCCCGGCCCTGCTGGCCTTCCTCGTCCTGGCGCCCACCGCGCCGGCGGCCATGAGCCGGGGCTTCAACCGATTACTCGAGGCGGTGGTGCGCATCGACGTCAGTGAGATTGAGTTTGAGGCCGGGGCCAAGCGCTTCATCGGGGGCATTGGCTCAGGGGTGATTATTTCCGCGGACGGACTCATTCTCACGAATGCCCATGTGGCGAGTCCCCAGGCCGTCACCATTTCCGTCACCTTGGCCAGCCTCGAGCGGGTCAACGCCCAGCTGGTCGGCTGGGATCACTGGACCGATCTGGCGGTGCTGCGGCTCGATCTCGCCGAGCTGCGCCGGCGCAAGCTCAGTTTCACCGCCGCGGACTTCGGTGACTCCAGTAAACTCTTCTCCGGCCAGACCGTCTATGCGGTCGGCACGCCCTATGGTCTCGAGCGCACGCTGACCCGCGGAATTATTTCCAACAACAACCGGCCGTTCTCGGATAGCCGCGGGGTCCGGGGCTACGAGACCGGCTTCTTCAACAACTGGCTCCAGACGGATGCGGCCATCAATCCCGGGAACAGCGGCGGCCCGCTGGTGACGGAGGATGGCAAGGTCGTCGGCATCAACTCGCGCGCCTACATCGGCGCGGAAAATCTCGGTTTCGCGATTCCGGCAAACGTGGCCCGCAAGGTGGCCGCCGCTCTCGTGCGCGACGGGAAGATCAGCCGGAGTTACCTCGGCCTGGTGCCGGGCGTGCTGCAGGATTTGGAAAATTTCTATGCCTTGGCGGCCAACCAGGGCATGTTGATCAACGGCGTGGACCCCGGTTCACCCGCCGCCCGGGCCGGGCTGCGGGCCGGCGACGTGATCCTGACCCTCAATGGGCAGAAACTCGACGGTCGTTATCCCGAGCAGTTGCCCCCCATCCAACAGACCATCGCCAGCCTGCCCGTCGGCGCCAAGGTCGTGCTGGAGGTGAAAAGCGGTCTGCAAACCATCACCTTGACCATGTTGACGGAGAAACTCGAGAGTCGGGTGGGCGAGGAATGGGCCTTTGAGAAATGGGGCCTGAGCGTCCGCCAGGTGACGCGCGCGTTCGCCCGGGAAAATCAGCTGACCGACGAATCCGGGGTCGTGGTGCTGGGCGTGCAGCCCGGCTATCCTGCCGCCGAGGCGGGTCTCGCGCGGGGCGACATCATCACCAAGGTCGGCAACGCGCCGATTGCCGCGTTGGGGAAATTGAAAGGCATTTACGCCGGCTATGAGGCGAAGCCGGAGCCGCAACTGGTCGAGGCCCAGCGCAACCGCCGGATTTCCCTGTATGTGATCAAGCCATGAGAACAATCCGCGGCCTCATTTTGCTTTTGCCTTGCACCGCCCTCGCGGCCTTGGGCGCCTCGCTCCCGGAACTCTTCGCGGAACGGCTCAAGTCCGTCGTCGCCGTGGAATTTTTTGTCCAGTCCGAGATCGAGCGGCAGCCGGTCACGGTGCTGGGGACCGTGATCGACGGGCAGGGCACCATCATCGTGCCAGCGGCGGCGATCCTGCCGGGCGTCGCCCCCGACCAGCTCAAGGATTTCCGGGTCTATCGCCCGGGCAGCACCGAAGCCGCGCCGGCTGACTACCTCGGGCAGGACGCCTTGACGGGATGGCACTTTTTCCGGGTGGCGGAAAAACTCCGGGCTGAATTGGTGCCGATCACCAAGTATGCCGCCATCACGACGGATCCGGCGATGAGTGAGGAACTGTGGGGCATCGGCCTGCGCAACAAGGACGAGGATTTCCTGCCCTATTTCCTCAGCTCGCGTGTCGCGACAGTCATGAAGCTGCCGCAGAAAACCGCCATTCTCGGCACCGATGTCGCCGGTCCCGGACTGCCGGTCTTTGCGCAGGACGGGCGGTTTGCCGGTCTGGCACAAACTTCCTTCGGGCAAAATTTCCTGCTCTTTTCCCACAACCAGCGCGGCAATCCGATCCTGCTCGTCAACGTCGAGGAAAGCAGTGTGGTCTTGCTGGCGGATGAAGTGCTGCCCCATCTCGGCCGGATTCCCCGCTCGGTGACCGGGCGGCCCATTCCGTGGCTGGGCGTTTACGGTCTGCAGCCCCTGGATCCCGAAGTGGCGAAAATGCTGCAGCTCGAGAATAAATCCGGCGTCGTCCTGAGCGACATCATGCCGGGCAGCCCGGCGGCGGCGGCCGGCCTGCAGGAACGCGACATCGTGCTCGCACTGGATGGCCAGCCACTCCCGCGGCTTAAGCCCGATCGCGTGGTCGTGGGATTTTTCGGTCAAGAAGTGCTCCGGCGCAGTCCGGGCGACCTGGTCACGCTGGCCATTTTGCGCGGCAGTGACCGGCAGAACATCCAGGTCAAGCTGGGGGATGAACCCAAACTCGTGCGGGAGGCCGAGCGGCATTACTTTGAACGGCTCGGCCTCACTGTCCGCGAGTTTCTCTATTCCGACGGCATCATGCACCGGTCCAAACCGGCCGAGCGGGCGGGGGTGATCGTGAACTTTGTCAAACCGGGCAGTCAGGTTGCCACCGCCGGTCTCCGGCCCGACGATTGGGTGCGGGAAATCGATGGCGATGAAATAACCACCTACGCGCAGGCGGTCGCCCGGCTGCACACGATCGAGGCGGATAAAAACCGCCCGGAATTCGTGCTGCTCGTCAGCCGCGGCGGCGAAACCTCCGTCCTGCGCATGAAACTCAATTGAGCGTGCCCCGCCGCCCACTGACCCTGCGCCAGCTTGCACCCGCGTCATCCCTCTGGCCTGATTTGCCCACCATGTTTACCGGAATCATCGAAGAAGTTGGCCGGGTGGCCGCTTTTACCCTGGCCGCAGAGGCCTGGCAACTGCACCTGACTGCCGTCGCGGTGCCGGCGGGCGTCGCCCGCGGCGACAGCGTGGCGGTGAACGGCTGCTGTCTGACCGTGACCAAGTTTGCCCCGGGCCAGGTCTGGTTCGACGTGCTGGAGGAAACACGCCGTCTCACCAATTTCGCGCACCTTGCGCCCGGCGCCGCCGTGAATCTCGAACTCAGTCTGCGTCCCACCAGCCGGATGGGCGGTCATTTTGTGACCGGGCACATCGACGGACTCGGCCGCATCGAAGTGCTGGAAGCGCGCGGCCAGGACCATTACCTGCGGGTCCACGCTCCGGGCGGCTTGGCGCGGTATCTCGTCTCCAAGGGCAGCGTGGCGCTTGACGGCATTTCCCTGACGGTGGCGGAAGTACAGGGCGACTCGTTTGCGGTGTGGCTGATCCCGACCACGCTGGCGGCGACCAATATTAGGGAGAAGAAAAACGGGGACGCCGTGAACCTGGAATTCGACCTGCTGGCGAAGTATGTGGAAAAACTCGCCGGGCGTCCGTCCTCCTGACCCCCGTGTCTCCCCGCGATCAATTGCTTGCGCTCAACGAGGAGCTCCGCCGCTTGAAAACCGGCGGGCAGCGGACGGTCACCGTGGCGGCCGAGAGCCTGGCCCAACTGCACGCGGCCGTGACGGCGAGCCAGGCGGAGCCGGCTGCACCCGGCGCAGCGGAAGCGCCGGGTGCCCCGCCCGACCCGGGACCGCGCCGCCCGGCGGCGGCCCTCGTCACCATCGCCCCGATTCCTGCCGCTCTCCCCGTGGTGGGCCTGCCCGCCGGCGACAAGGCCACGCGCTGGGCGGCGCTGCGCGAACTGGTCGTCAATCACCCGGTTTGCCGGGCGCACGTGCGTCCCGGCATGCAGGTGGTGGTGGGCACGGGCGATCTCGACGCGAAGTTATTTTTCTGTGGCGAGGCTCCCGGCGCCGACGAGGAAATCCAGGGCGAGCCGTTTGTGGGCGCGGCCGGCCAGCTGCTCACCAAAATGATCCAGGGCATGGGACTGAAGCGGGAACAGGTGTACATCGGGAATATCATGAACTGGCGCCCCGAGATGCCCGTCGGTCCCGGGGGCGTCCAGGTGGGCAACCGCCCGCCGACGCCCGCCGAGCTGAATTTCTGCCTGCCGTTTTTGCGGGCGCAATTGGCGATCGTGCAGCCCCAACTGATCGTGGCCCTCGGCGCCACGGCGGCCGGTGGCCTGCTCGGGCCCGGCACCTTTAAAGCGCTCGGCGAAATCAGGGGCCGCTGGCATGAATTTAGCGGCATTCCGCTCATGGTCACCTATCACCCGTCCTATATTTTGCGCAACAACAGCCAGCGCTCCAAGCGCGCCATCTGGGAGGATTTGCTCCAGGTGATGGCGCGCGCCGGTCTCCCGATCTCGGAGAAGCAGCGTAATTTTTTCCTCTAAAATGCCGCGGCGCCCCTTTGCTGTTTACACCCTGCTGACCGTGCTTTCCGCGGGATGGGCGTTGCCTGCGGAGACGGCCTTTGACTTCGAGGTCCTGCAGTATCGGGCCAAGACCATGGCCGCCCAGCCCTACCAGGCCCGGCCGTCGCGCGTGCCGGCCTCGTTGCAGAAATACACCTACGACGATTACCGGATGATCCAGTTTGACCGCACCCGCGCCTGGTGGCGCGAGGCGCGGTTGCCATTTGAATTGCAGTTTTTTCACCCGGGGTGGCTGCATAACAAAACGGTGCAGATCCATGAACTCGCGGGGCGGGAGGTTTCCCGCATCGATTTTTCCAAGCAGATGTTCCTCTACGGGGGCAAGAAACCGTGGCTGAGTCCGGCGGACATGGGCTTCGCCGGGTTTCGCATCACCTATCCGCTCAATCTGCCGGACAAGATGGATGAAGTGGCCGTCTTTCTGGGTGCGAGTTATTTCCGCGCGGTGGGCCGGGCCATGCACTACGGGTTGTCCGCGCGCGGCTTGGCGCTCAATACCGGGGAAAGCGGGGGGGAGGAATTCCCCGTGTTCGAGGAATTCTGGATCGAGCGGCCGCTGGGCGAGGCTAAAACCATCACCGTCTACGCGCTCCTGGACAGCCCGAGTGTCACGGGCGCCTACAAATTCGTCATCACCCCCGGAGACCAGACACTCATGCGCGTCCGCGGGGCGGTCTATTGCCGGCAAAACCCTCAGGTCCTCGGGCTGGCTCCGCTCACCAGCATGTTTGCCCATGGCGAAAACACGGGCTGGGCGCCGAATGATTTTCGTCCCGAAGTCCATGATTCGGACGGGCTGTTGATCGAGACGGGGACGGGGGAATGGATTTGGCGTCCGCTCACCAATCCCCGGTCCGTGCGGATCACCCAGTTCCTGGACAAGTCCCCCCGCGGCTTTGGCCTGTGGCAGCGCGACCGCCAGTTCGAGCACTACGACGACCTCGAGGCCTACTACCACCAGCGGCCGAGCGCCTGGGTGGAACCAATCGGCAATTGGGGATCCGGCTCCGTGCGCCTGGTCGAGTTGCCGACGGCCGATGAAACCAATGACAACATCGTGGCCTGCTGGGTGCCGGCGCAACTGCCCCCGGCGGGGGAGCCGGTTCTTTTCGAGTATAATCTGCACTGGCTGACCGACCCCGGCCGGCTCCCACCCGCCGGCTATGTGATCTCCACCCGCACGGCGAGTGTCATGGGCCGACCGGAGTTACGGCGCTTCGTGGTGGAATTCGAGGGCCCTTACCTCAAAGCCCAGTCGGATGATCCGGAAATAAAGGCGAACGTGACTCTGGGGACTGGCGCTAAGCAGCAAGGAGTTGCGGTGGTGCAGAAAAACCGGTTCACCGGCGCTTG
>JANMVS010000549.1:0-4656 GCA_031392885.1 Verrucomicrobiota bacterium | reverse complement strand
GCGCCGCGCATCATGTTGTCCGCCCCTTTCTCGAAAATGCACGCGCTCAAGGCGCTGGTGCTCAGGATCGCCGCGTGGACGATGCGTTGGAAAAGCTCCTCGCGCGGCAACCGCTCCCCCACGGCGTCGACCATGGTGTGCATGTAATCGAGCACAATTTGCCGCTCCTCCAGCAGGGCCTCCTTCTCCTCCTCGAGCCTGGCCGCGTCCCGCTGGGCGCGCCAGTAGAGCGCATAGACCAGAGCCGCGCCGATGAATCCGCCGAGCAGGAACAACATCATGGCGGGAAAATCAATTATTCAGCGCGAAATGCCGAGCCGAATCCATAACCGTATCCATGTAGGAAACCGCGGATAACGCGGATCGATCCCGGATATTTCAGAGCCAAGACCAACCCAGAGCCAACCGATCTAAATACGCACCGAATGGTAGGGATTGGATTGGTTCGAGTTTTATCTCTAACGCCTTGATCCGCGTCATCCGCGGGAAATTCCGAATGAATCGTTACGGATTAGGCGGGAGGGCCGGCCGGCCTACCGCGGCCCGTCGGGAGACGGGCCCTCCACAATCCCAGCCTACCGCGCATCCACCCGGTTCCGCAAAAAAGCCAACACATCCTGGAACTTGGTCGCGTTGGCTGCATCCGCGGCGACGAGATTTTCATGCGCCTCCAGCATCAGCCGGGCGCTCTCAATCGCGGTCTTGGCCTTGAGGTCCAGCGCTTGCGGGGTCTCGCAGAAATTCAACGGAAAATCGCCGGCGTCCACCGTCGCCAACCGGTGCAGGCCGAGATTGCGGATCAGCTCCAGGTTGCGCTCCCCCACCCGCGTCAACGTCAGCGCGCCCGGCGGCTTCTGCCGGCGAAGTTCCAGCGCGGCCCCCGCCAGGACGCCGAGAAACGTGCTGTCCATGCTGGTACACCGCTGAAAGTCGACGACGAAACGGGGCTTCCCCTGCCTGATCAACTCCGAGAAAAAGTCCTTCAAACTGCCGCTGTTGGCAAACGATGCCCGGCCCTCGATGCGCACCACCACCGGGTCGGCGTAGGCACAGACTAAAAAGGCGGGTTTGGGCGTCTCAGACATGGCGTGGTGGGTCTGCTGTAGGTCGGGCTTTACGTCCAACACGTCACGATGTCGGGGATAAACCCCGACCTACAAATCAATTCTTCGTCACAATTTGTCGCAACACATAGGGCAAAATGCCGCCGTGCTGGTAATACTCGATCTCGATGGGCGTATCAATGCGGCAGCGCACCGGCACGCTTTCGACCGAGCCGTCCTGACGGGTGATTTTCAGGATCAGGTCCTGCTGCGGTTTGATCGCCGCCGTCAGCCCGACCACATCGTAGGTTTCCGTGCCGACGAGTTTCAGCGTTTGCGCCGTCGTTCCTTCCATGAACTGCAGCGGCAGGACGCCCATGCCGACGAGATTTGACCGGTGGATGCGCTCGAAGCTTTGGGCCACCACGACCTTGACGCCGAGCAGGTTGGTGCCCTTGGCCGCCCAATCGCGTGACGAGCCGGTGCCATATTCCTGGCCAGCGAGAATGATCAGCGGGGTGCCCGCCTGCTGGTACGCCATCGCGGCATCGTAGATCGACGTCTTGACGCCGTCCGCCCCGAGGGTGTTGCCGCCCTCCTCGCCACCGAGCATCAGGTTCTTGATGCGGACATTGGCGAAAGTGCCGCGGGTCATCACCCGGTCGTTGCCGCGGCGGGAGCCGTAACTGTTGAAATCTGCAAAGGTCACCCCGTTCGCGAGCAGGTATTTGCCGGCGGGCGCGGTCTGCTTGATGGCGCCGGCGGGGGAGATGTGGTCGGTCGTCACACTGTCGCCGAAGATCCCGAGCGCGCGGGCGCCCTTGATCTCGGCGATGCGGCCGGGCTGCATCGTGAAGTTCGTGAAGAACGGTGGTTCCTGGATATAGGTGGACTGCGCGTCGAAGGCGTAAACGTGGCCCGTGCTGGCGGGGATTTCATTCCACTTCGGGTTCTGCGCCGCGAAGTCCGTGTAGAGCCGGCGGAATACCTCGGGCTTGAGCGCGGCGGCCATCTGGTCACGCACTTCCTGCAGCGTCGGCCAGAGATCCTTCAGGTAGACCTCCCCGCCCGCCCGGTCCCGGCCGAGCGGCTCATTGGTCAGGTCGATGTCCACGCGACCAGCCAGCGCGAAAGCGACGACCAGCGGCGGGGACATGAGGAAATTGGCCTTGATATTCTGATGGACGCGGGCCTCGAAGTTGCGATTGCCCGAGAGTACGGACGCGGCGACGAGGTCGTGCTTCACGATGGCTTCCTCGATTGGCGCGGCCAGTGGGCCGGAATTACCGATGCAGGTCGTGCAGCCGTAGCCGACCGTCTGAAAGCCAAGCTGGTCGAGATACGGCGTAAGACCGGTCTTGTTGAGGTAGTCGGTGACGACCCGTGAGCCGGGGGCCAGCGAGGACTTGACGGCGGGGTTCACCTTGAGGCCCTTCTCCACGGCCTTCTTGGCAAGCAGGCCGGCGGCGAGCATGACGCTCGGATTGGACGTATTGGTGCAGCTGGTGATGGCGGCGATGAGCACGGAGCCGTGGCCGACTTTCTGGCCGTTGACCTGCGCCCAGACCGTGGCGAAGTCCCCGGCCTTCTTGCCAAAGCCGGCCTCGGTGACCGGCTTGGAGAAGGCGGCGACAAAATCGCGCTTGAGATTCTGCAGTTCGATGCGGTCCTGCGGTCGCTTCGGGCCGGCGACGCTGGGGACAACACTGCCGAGGTCGAGTTCAACGACCTGCGAGTAGTCGATCGCTCCCTTTTGCGGAATGCCCCACAGGCCCTGCGCCTGGTAGTAAGCCTCATAGGTCGCGATGAGTTTCTCGTCGCGGCCCGTAGCCCGGAGATAGTTGCTGCACTCGGCGTCGATCGGGAAGAAGCCCATCGTCGCGCCGTATTCGGGCGCCATGTTGGCGATCATGGCGCGGTCCACGACCGGCAGCGCGGCGGCCCCGGGACCGTGGAACTCCACAAACTTGTCGACCACCTTCGCCTTGCGCAGGAGCTGCGTGACGGTCAGCGCGAGGTCGGTGGCAGTGACCCCTTCCTTGAGTGCGCCGGTGAGATACACCCCGACGACATCCGGCGTGAGGAAATACACCGGCTGGCCAAGCATGCCGGCCTCAGCCTCGATGCCGCCGACGCCCCAGCCCACGATGCCGAGACCGTTGATCATGGTCGTGTGCGAATCGGTGCCGACCAGCGTGTCGGGATAATAGACTTCGCCCTGGTTGAGTACGCCCTTGGCGAGGTATTCGAGATTCACCTGGTGCACGATGCCAATGCCGGGGGGCACGACCTTGAAGGTCTCGAAGGCTTGCATGCCCCATTTCAGGAACTGGTAGCGCTCGCGATTGCGGGTGAATTCCAGATCGAGATTCTTCTTCAGGGCATCGGCGCTGCCGGAGAAATCCACCTGCACCGAATGGTCGACCACGAGGTCAACGGGCACGAGGGGCTCGATGATCTTCGGGTTCTTGCCGAGCTTGGCGACCGCCGAACGCATCGCCGCCAGATCCACCAGCAACGGCACGCCGGTGAAGTCCTGCAGCACGATGCGGGCGACCACAAAGGGGATCTCCGCCGTGCGGGCCTCCGTGGGTTTCCACGCGGCCAACTCCCGGATGTTCGACTCCATGACGCGCTGACCGTCGCAGTTGCGCAGCAGGGCCTCAAGGACGAGGCGGATGCTCACCGGCAGGCGCGAGAGGGGAAACCCGGCGCGCTCGAGGGCGGGCAGCGAGTAGAACTGCTTGCCGCCCGCAAAGGCCTGCAGGGTGTTGAACGGATTGGGGAGTTTGCTCATGGGAGATTAGCGGATTCCGGCAGCGGCGCCCGATGAGCGCCGACGGCGGGCACAGACCGCCGCTACAGCAGAAATCACCTGGCCAGGGCCGCCTGGACCGCGGCGAAATTCGGCAGGTCCTTCGGGGTCGGAGTCTGCTCGGCGTATTTGATGACACCATCCTTGCCGATGACGAAGGCCGCGCGCGCCGCAGTCTCGTAGATGCCGGCAAAATTCGGAAAAACAACCCCGTACGCCCGGGTGACGGTTTTGTTGAGGTCACTGAGGAGCGTAATGCCAATTTTGTTTTGGTTTGCCCATGCTTCCAATGCGAACGGACCATCCACACTTATGCCGTAAACTTCGGCGCCAAGCCCGGTGTAGTTGCCGAGCCCGGCCGTCGTGTCGCACAACTCCTGGGTGCAGCGGCTTGAGTAGGCAGCGGGAAAGAAAAGCAGTACGGTCTGTTTGTGGCCGAAATTTGCGCTCAACTTGACGTCTTTCAGACCGTCCGTGGTTTTGGATTTGAGGGTGAAATCAGGGGCTTTGGAGCCGACAGCGAGAGGCATGGGAGTGAGGGGATTAGGATTCGGGGTGAATGGGGCGGTGATCCGTCGCGTGGAAGGCAATAACTAGAACCACCCGCCTCCGCGCGGCAACCCATTTTAGGTAGTTATGAAGACAGTTACTAAGTTGGCCCTGCCTCCCATTAGCCATGCTGGCAGGGCCTTCCGCTGGAGGGTCCGCGCTTGCCGGCGCGAAGGCAGGTCCCCTGCGGGCCGTCCCTCCTATTGCCTGGGTCCACCCCTGGCCTGCGGCGCGCCGGAACGCGCGCCC
>JANMVS010000526.1:0-6966 GCA_031392885.1 Verrucomicrobiota bacterium | reverse complement strand
AGCCGCACGCACGAACGGCTCATCCGGAGGATTCGCCCTGCCTTAAGCTGCTCGGCCCGGAAATTCGCGAGCCGGTCGCTCCGTCTTTGACTCCCGCCGCTCGACCGCCATCGTCGGGCGCATATGAAATTATCCCGCCTGGTTCCGATCATCCTCACGCTGGCACTGGCGGTCACCATCGTCGCCGCCGACAAACGCCCGATCACCCCGCAGGACCTCTGGGCCATGAAGCGCGTTGGCGCCCCCGCCCTCGCCCCCGATGGAAAGTCCGCCGTGTTCAGCGTGACGGAATGGTCCATTGAGAAAAACAAATCCACGGCCAGCCTCTGGCTGATCGACGTGACCGGCGGCACGCTTCGCCGGCTGACTTATGCCCCGTCCGGCGACAACTCACCGGTCTGGAGTCCCGAGGGCAAACGCCTTGCCTTCGTGTCCAAGCGCGGGGAGGACGAGACGGGTTCGCTCTATGTCATGCGCCTTGATGGCGGCGAACCGGAGAAGATCGTTGAGCTGCCCTACGCCGTCTCCAACCCGAAGTGGCTGCCCGATGGCCAAAGCGTGATCGTCGCCACGACGGTGATCCCCGAGCTGGCCGGCACGCTCGCCAATGCCGACCTCGCCGCGATGAAGAAAGAGATCAAGCGCCGGAAGGACTCAAAAATGACCGCGAAGGCCACCGAGAATCGCCAATACCGCTACTTTGACCACTACCTCACCGACAATCCGGCCAACCGACTCGTGCGCGTGGATGTCACGACGAAGGTGCTGCAGGACCTCACCCCGAAATGGGACCGACCGTTCACGGTCAGCGGCGAAGTCGGCTATGATCTTTCGCCCGACGGCAAGAGCATCGCGCTGACGATCAACTCCACGCCGCCACCCTACCAGACGTTTCCCAACCACGACGTTTACCTGTTACCGGTCGATGGCTCGGGCATGATGAAGAACCTGACGCCGGAGAACAAGGCGGACGACAGCGGCGCGGTTTTCTCCCCGGACGGTCAGTCGCTGGTCTTTGGCCGGCAGGAAACGCCTTACTACAGCGGCGAATTCTCCAAACTCTGGCGGCACAATCTGGCGACCGGCAAAAACACGCCCCTGACTGAGGCGCAGGACTATGGCATCGACAGCGTGAGCTTTTCCGCCGACGGCCAGACGCTCTGGCTCACCGCCGAGGAGAAAGGGGTCCTTCCGATCTTCCGGATGAACGCCGACGGCACGGGCCTGACCGCCGTCTACAAGGCGGGCACCTCAACCGGGGTTGAGACCAAGGCGGGCACCCTGGTGTTCCTGAACGACACCACCAGCCGTCCCGCCGAACTCTTTACCCTCGACTCGGCCACGGGCCAGGCGCGGCAGCTCACCCACTTCAACGACGCGCTGGTTGCCCAGCTCGACCTCGGCCAGGTCGAGAGCTACTGGTTCACCGGCGCGAATCAGGAGCAAATCCAAGGCTGGCTCGTCTATCCTCCCGGCTACGATGCGAAGAAGACCTATCCGCTCGTCGAGCTGATGCACGGCGGCCCGCACACGATGTGCCGGGACAGCTGGAGCTACCGCTGGAACACGCATGTCTTCGCCGCGCCCGGCTACGTCGTCACCTGGGTCAACCGCCACGGCTCGACCGGCTTTACCGAGAAATTTTCCCGGAGCATCCTCAACCAGTGGGGCGACATGCCGTTCGAGGACATCATGAAGAGCGCGGACTTCCTCCTGAAGAAGCTGCCCAACCTTGACGCCACGCGGATGGCGGCGGCCGGCGCGAGTTACGGCGGTTACATGGCGGCGTGGGTGCTCGGCCACACGGATCGCTTCAAGGCCATCATCGACCATGCGGGCGTGAACAGTTCCTACGCCCAATATGCCACCGACGTGCCGCATGGCTTTCCGGAAGTGATGGGCGGCAAGCCCTGGGACAACGTCGAGGGTCTGCAGAAAGAAAACCCGATGTTCTACGCGAAAAACTTCAAGACCCCCACGCTCATCACGCACGGTGAACTCGACTATCGCGTGCCCTACGGCAACGGCCTCGAACTCTACGGGGTGCTGCAGGCGATGAGCGTGCCGTCACGCCTCGTGGTGTTCCCGGACGAGAACCACTGGGTGCTCCATCCGCAGAACGCGATCTACTGGCACTGGGAAATGCAGAGTTGGCTGGCCCGCTACATCGGCGGGAAGCCGGTGCTGGAGAAGCCGGGGTTCGACACCGAGGCGAAGTGACGAATGGAGGCGGAGCGCTTGTACCTTGCTCAGGTCCAAGGCGGGGCAGCCCTGGGGGGCTTAGCCGTAACGATTCAGTCGGAATTTCCCGCGGATGGCACGGAGCAAGGCGGTAGAGATAAAACTCGAACCGATCCAATCCACACCGGCTGGTGGGTAATTAGATCGGTTGGCTCCAGGCTGGTCTTGGCTCTGAAACATCCGGGTCGATCCGCGTAATCCGCGGTTTTCTACTGCAGGGATAAGCTAAGCGGCCAAGCCATCAGGCCCGAGTAGCGTAATATTAACACACCTGATCACCATTCCCCTTGTGTCGCCACAGGGATTTCAAGAAATTCTAAAACGAGCATGCCCGCGAGTACAGACCGATATACCATCCCAGAAGCCCAGCTCCTGTCGCAATTGGGCGGCGCCCTGGGTGGACTGACGGCCGGCTCGGCCGACGGGATTCGGACCAGGATCGGGGCAAACACCGTTGCCGTTGGTGGCCGGCATTCGGTGCTGCTGGATCTCTTGCACCGCTGCCGCAATCCACTCGTGGTCCAACTGCTGATCATCGCGGTCGTTTCCTACCTCATGGGTGACGTCCGATCAACCGTGGTCGTCGGCGGCATGGTGTTCCTCAGCGTGTTCCTGTCCTACTTTCAGGAGGCGCGTTCCTCCCGGGCGGTGGAGAAACTCCAAAAACTCGTGCGCACCACCTGTACGGTGCTCCGCGACGGACGCGAAGCCGAGGTATCACTGGAGGATATCGTGCCTGGCGACATCGTGATCCTGGCCGCCGGCAGCCTCATTCCCGCCGACCTGCGCATTCTTTCCGCCAAGGACTTCTTTGTCTCGCAGTCAGCGCTCACGGGCGAGTCCATGCCGGTCGAGAAGAACGCGGAGGTCCATCAGCCCGCCAGCCGCACCCCGTTCGAGTTCACGAATGCCTGCTTCATGGGCTGCAACGTCCTGAGCGGCTCGGCGCGGGGCGTGGTGCTCGAGACCGGCGCGCGGACCCATTTCGGCGCGGTGGCGCAAAAGCTCCTCGCGAAGCGCGAGGCCACCAGCTTCGACAAAGGCGTCAACGACTTCACCTGGCTCATGATCCGGTTCATGGTGGTGATGGTCACCCTCACCTTCTTCATCGTCGGGCTGACCAAGGGCAACTGGGTGGAGGCTTTGCTCTTCGCCCTGTCCGTGGCGGTGGGCCTCACCCCGGAAATGCTGCCGATGATCATGACGGTATGCCTGTCGAAGGGGGCGCTGATGATGTCGCGAAAGAAGGTCATCGTGAAGCACCTCCACGCCATCCAAAACTTCGGGGCCATGGACGTGCTCTGCACGGACAAGACCGGCACGCTGACCCAGGACCATGTGGTCTTGGAGCGCTATGTGGATGTGACGAACCGTTCGAGCGAGGACGTGCTGCGCTACGCCTACATGAACAGTTTCTACCAGACCGGGCTGCGCAATCTGCTTGACCGCGCGATCCTCGCGCATAGCGACCTCGACGTGGAGCGGAATTGCCGGAAAGTCGACGAGATCCCCTTTGATTTCAAGCGCCGGCGCATGTCCGTGGTCATCGACTATGAGGACCGGCACGTCCTCATCTGCAAGGGTGCGGTGGAGGAGGTTGGCGCCGTCTGTGAGAACTATCAGGTGGACGAGGACATCAACCCGCTCATCAAGCTGATTCGGGACGACCTGATGGACGAATACCGGCACCTCAGCTCGGAAGGCTATCGGGTGCTGGCCATCGCCTACCGTGAATTTGATCGCACCAAGCAGGTCTTTTCCGTCGGCGATGAGTCCGAGCTGACCCTCCTCGGCTACATCGCTTTCTTTGACCCCGCCAAGGACAGCTCAGCCAAGGCCATTGAAGCCCTCGGGCGCTCAGGAGTAGCCGTAAAAATTCTCACCGGGGACAACGAGCTTGTGACCCGCAAGGTCTGCAAGGACGTGGGCATGATCATCACCAAAGTCATGACCGGGCCGCAGCTTGCCGCGCTGGATGAGACGGCCTTCGGACTGGCGGTTGATGAAGCCAACGTATTTGCCCGGCTTACCCCGGACCAAAAGGAGCAGGTGATCAAGACGCTCCGCAGCCGGGGCCATGTCGTGGGGTTCATGGGTGACGGCATCAACGACGTACTGGCCATGAAGGCGGCCGACGTGGGCATCTCGGTGGACACGGCCGTGGACGTCGCCAAGGAATCGGCTGACATTATTCTTCTCGAGAAAAGCCTGCTTGTGTTGGAGGACGGCATCCTGGAGGGCCGCAAGGTTTTCGGAAACATCATCAAATACATCAAGATGGGGGCCAGTTCCAACTTCGGGAACATGTTCAGTGTCGTCGGCGGTGCCTATTTCCTGCCGTTTCTGCCCATGGCGCCGATTCAGGTGCTCGTGAACAACCTGCTCTACGACTGCTCCCAGGTCGGCATCCCGCTGGATCACGTCGATGAGGAATACCTCCACAAACCCCGGCGGTGGAATATCAAAAGCATCCGCAATTTCATGTTCTTCATCGGCCCGATCAGCTCGATCTTCGACTTTGCCACGTTCTTCCTGATGTTATATTTCTTCGGTTGTGCGGCCTATAGTGCGGCCGGCACCTCCGTCGCTGAAAAAACCCACCTCGAGCAACTCTTCCACACCGGCTGGTTTGTTGAGTCCTTGCTCACCCAGACGTTGATCGTCCACATCATCCGCACCTACCGGATCCCCTTCATCCAAAGCCGGGCGAGCAAGACGATGAGCCTGGCCACCGTGCTCATCATGGCCATCGGCGTCTGGCTGCCCTTCTCTCCTCTGGCCGGGTATCTGGGCTTCACTCCGCTCCCCGGGATCTATTTTGTGTGGCTGGCTGGCTTCCTGGTGTCCTACGGCATCCTTACTCATGGGATGAAGACTTGGTTCGCCCGGCGATTCGGCACCGATTAACCATGCGCAGCATCCTCACCGCACTTCAGGAAGGCCGGCTCTACGAGTTGCCGGACAACCATAAGGCCAACGCGTTGGAATTCCTGGCCCGTATTCTGGACGCCAACCCCACCATCGAGGTCGGCACCGATGCCATTGAGGAGATCCAGGTCCGCGAACAGGAATGCAACACGGGTATGGGCCTCGGGGTCGGCGTGCCCCATGTGCGGGCCAAGCGCGAGGACGGAGAGCTGTTCTGCGCCATTGGCTGGTCGTCGGCGGGCATCGACTACGGCGCCGCCGATGGGGCGCCCGTCCACTTGGTGTTCATGTTCTACATTCCGGGGTCGCAAAAAAACGTCTACCTCAAGGAAATTTCCAGCCTCTTCAAGGCCATCAAAAAAAGCGGCAGCATCGGCCCGATTGCTCATGCGGAGAACCTCAACACCGTCCGCAACCTCCTGCTTGACTGGGTGGGCGCGGTACTGGGTGAGTCCGGGCCGGAGGCCGTGGCCCGCATGATCAAGCTGGAGGTCCGGCAGGCGCAGGCGCCGGTCACAGCCGCTGCCGTGGGCGGCGGACCAGCGTTCCCCCCGGGCCCCGGTCTCCAGACCCAGGCGGTGCCTTTCGGCATCTTGGTGGTTCCTCCTGGTGCACTGATCGTGCTCTCCTCGGATTTGGCTTGGATCACGCTGCTGGAAAAGCACACCCAGCTTGCAGCGGCCCTTGTATCCGGCGCGCCCTGCGAGGCCGGCGGAAAACAGATTTTCGTGACCGCGATAAAGCAATACGCCGGGGGAAGGGTCCTTTATGACTGCGTCGCAGTTTCCATTGGGCCCGCCGCGGTCCTTGCGGCCACAAGTTTGTAGGGCCAACACGGAGGGGGGCTTCCTTCGCCTATGGCGGTGAAAGCTCTGCAAACAGAATCAAACCCGCGGACTGAGCAGCCTCCTCTTACCGTATCGGCGCCGTCAGACTGTAGATGGAGTGATCCACATAATGATCATACAACCACTCGGCCTTTCTCAGGGTGCTGACTTGGGTGAAGCCTAGGCGCAGGGGAATTTTCTGCGCGCGCAGGTTGCCGGTGGCGACGGCGACGATGACGCGGTTGACCCTGAGATCCGTGAAAGCGTTCTCGATCACGGCACGGCAGCAGAGCGTCATGATGCCCTGCCCCTGGCTGGCCGGTGCGATCCAGTAAGCGGGAAAACCGATCCGGTTCGCCCAGTCGATCCGGTTGTGGCCGATCACGCCCACCAAGCGACCCATGGACCAGATGCCACAGGTGAACGCGCACGACGCCTTGAAATCCCGGAGCGTGTCCCCGATGTATTTTTCCGAGTCCGCCACCCGGTTCGTGGCGTCGACCCACGGTAACCACTCGCGCAGCGCCACCCGGTTGGCGTCCACGATCGCAAACAGCGCCGGGGCGTCGGTCAGCTGCAGCTGCCGCAGTTCCAGACCGGGGTTGATCAGGTGGCGGAGCATGGGGAAAAGGACAGGGAGCCGGAACGAGGCAATTGGTGCAGGTGGAACCGGACCTCCGGGCCGGTTTTTTCCATGAACGGCCAACCAACCCGTCCGGCCTGTCCACCATAGCCTTGGCGACGGCGGCAGGCCGGGTTCCACCATTTTGGGTGGATTTCCGTCTGGCTGCAGGGCGGGAGGAACGACAAGGGTTTGCTGGTATTAGTGCTTCGGGCTATAAGCCGGATACTCAAGATTCACCTTGGCCACGAAGGGTATGGGATTCAGCACGAGCGGTCGCGGCGCATGGTCGATGCGTGCCCGGTTGATGATGATCGTCGTTGGGAGCCAGTCCCCCATCGTCCAATA
>JANMVS010000518.1:0-3937 GCA_031392885.1 Verrucomicrobiota bacterium | reverse complement strand
TTCCGTGTATTCGGTGTGTTCCGTGGGCCAAATCGGGGCAACTTCAGCTCCCGGCTCCACGCAGATGCACCAAATTTCTCCTGTTGGTGGGCAATACTTCGGTGGATTTGGAAATCTTTGCCGGACTCATGCAATAAGGAGGACACCACGAAAAACACCAAATACACGAAAGGAGCACCTTCAGAGGGAATTCCGAACAATCCATAACTTCATCCTTTCGTGCGTTCGTGTGTTTCGTGGTGAAATTCATCTGCATTGTTTTGGCTTAGAAAGCCGTGGAGGCGGCGAACTCCGCCGGGGCGTAGCGCTTGAAGGCCTCGATCGCCTCGTATTCCGCGAGCCCCAGCGCGTTGTAGGCCTGGGCGAGCCGGCGGCTGCGGTCCTCGGTGCGCTGCCAGAATTCCCGCCGGTCCTCGCCGAGAAACAGCGCCTGGTCCTTCTGCGTCTCGTGCCGGAAAATGGCGCGGCGCCGGCGGAGCACTTCCTGCGGACTGAGCGGCACGGCCAGATCGATCTCATCCAGCGGCCATTCCGCCCAAGCTCCGCGATAAAGCCAGAGTTCCGCCTGCGAAAACCATGGCGCCCGGGCCGCGGCCGCCAGCGCGAGGGCGTCACGGAGCACATGCAGGCAAAGCCGGTGCGTGCCGTGCGGGTCGTCGAGGTCGCCAGCCGCGTAGATGAGGTGCGGCTGAAGTTTTTCGAGCAGGGTTGCCAGCGCCGCCACATCGGCGGCGCCATAGCGGCGGCCCCGCGGCTCACCCGCGTAGAAAGGCAAATCGAGAAAATGGAGCTGACTCTCAGGCACGCCGCAGACGCGGGCCCCGGCTATCGCCTCATGGCGCCGGATGAGGCCTTTCCAGCGGAGCAGTTCCGCGGTCGCGGGCAGCGCGGCCTCACCGCTTAGGCCTGCACAGAGCGCGGCGAGCCGATCGGCTTCGGCGGGCTTGGCCAAACCACTGTCGCGGACAAAGGCGAGCAGCCGCCAGGCGGCTTCGTGGGAGACCGCTCCCGCCCCCGAGACCTCGTAAGCGATGTGGACCTCGTGCCCTTGGTCCACAAACCGGCAGAGCGTTCCGCCCATGGAAATCACATCATCATCCGGATGTGGCGAAAGCACGAGCACGCGCTTGGGGAAAACCCCGGCGGAGGGCGCGCGCAGCGGACGCACCGGCGCATCCCCCGGCTTGGCCCGCGCCGGATCCCGCCCGCCGGGCCAGCCGGTGATCGTGTGCTGCATCTGGTAGAAACCGACCAGGTTCGCCTCGTAGGCGGAACCGTGAGCCCGACTCAGATCCTGCAGCCCGGCCTCGTTGTAGTCGTCGTCAGTCAGCTTGAGAATGGGCTTCTGCTTGAGTTGCGAAAGCCAGAGGATCGCGCGGCGGGTCATGCGCTCATCCCAGCCGAGACGCTGCTCCGCCAGCGGGCCGATGAGCCAGGGCGTGCGATGGCGGGTGAGCGAGCCGGCGGCGGCCGCATCGAGGACGTACAGCGTGTTGCCGTGCTCCTGCAGGAACGACGCGGTGACGCGCGAAGTGACTTCGCCCTCGACGGCCTGCCGCACGATGTCGGCCTTGTGCTGGCCCCACGCCATCAGAATCACGCGGCGGGCATTGAGGATGGAGCGCACGCCCATGGTCAGCGCATGCCGCGGGGTCGCCTGGTCGCCGCCAAAATCCGCGGCGGCATCGCGGCGGGTCAGCGGATCAAGCGTCACCAGCCGCGTGAGCGAATGCCGGGGACTGCCCGGTTCATTAAAACCGATGTGGCCGGTCCGGCCGATGCCGAGAATCTGCAGGTCGATGCCACCGGCGGCCAGAATGGCCGCCTCATACGCGGCGCAATGTGCGTCCACCTCGGCCTTGGGGACCAAACCGGAAGGCAGGTGCGTCCGCGCCGGATCGAGGTCCACGTGGTCGAAGAGATGCGTGCGCATAAAGCGCCGGTAGCTCTGCGCCTGTTCCGGACCCAGTTGGTAATATTCGTCGAGATTGAAGGTCGTGACATTCGCGAAGCTTAGCCTCTCCTCGCGATGCAGGCGCACCAGTTCGGCGTACAGGCTGACCGGGGTGGAACCGGTGGCGAGGCCCAGGACGCAGACGCGCCCCTCGCCCGCCCGGGTGCGGATGAGAGCGGCAATCTCGGCCGCGACCGCCCGGGAGGCCGCGAGGCTGCCGGCATACACCGCGAGGGGTGAATGCTCGAAATGGTTTCGCTCCAGCAGGTGGGATGTGATCATGGGAAGAAGGCGTTGCCCGCAGCCCGCATCATACGGCCGGCCCTTGACAGAACCAATAGCAGAAATGACGATGTTTTTGACATAAATGCCAACCCCGGTTTCACCCCACCTCAAGGCCCTGGTCGCGCGGCTCCCCCAACCCCAGCATCAACTGGTCGGCCGGTCCGTCGCCCAGCTCGCGCTGCCCGACAATGTCGTCTGCTTCCAGCGCCGCACCGCCGCTGACCTCAACAAGCCCCGGCGCGGCCGCGCCCTGCATCATCGTTTTGTCCTGATCTGCGCACTGCGCACCGCGGCGACGGTCTGTGTCGACGACCAGTCCATCCGGCTGCGCGCCGGCGAGGGGCTCCTCGTTTTCCCTTTTCAATTTCACCATTATACCGAACCGGCGGGCGAGACGATCTCCTGGCTCTTTGTGACTTTTGAATTCTCCGAGAGCGAAGAACTGGCCGCGTTGCGTTACCAGCCATTCGAACTGACCCCGCCGTTGCGGGCGCTCGCCGCCGAGTTGGTCGAAGCCTACGAAACCGAGCGCACAGCCGACCTGCCGGTCCTGCTCCTGGCGGTTCTGCTGGCCCGCCTGCGCCGGCTCAAGCTTGTCACGCATGCGGCGACCAGCGCCGCCGCCCCCCAGCCCGGCCTCATGGTGCGGGTGAACCAGCTGGCGCAGCGGAGCACCGAGCCGCCCGGCATCAAGGACATTGCCCGCGCCCTCGGGATCAGTCCCAGCCACCTGCGTGCCCGTTTTCGGGCTTCATGTGGCGTAAGCATCGGGCGGCACCTGCGCCACCTACGCCTCGAGCAAGCCTGCGGACACCTGCGGCTCGGGCCGCAGCGGGTTTCCGAGATCGCCGAGCTCTGCAGCTTCAGTTCGATCTACAGTTTCAGCCGCGCCTTTCGCGTGGCCTACGGGGTTTCCCCGCTCGCCTACCGCCACAGCGGCCGCGCCGCCCCGGGAGGCCGCCGGGGCCGGCGGCGCTGAGGGAGATTACGAAAGAGTCCGGAAGCATTCCGTTGCCCGATGCGGCCAACTCCGCGGGTTACCTTCGGCGGGTGTTTCCGCTCTACCGGCGCGATTGCCTGCATGCAAAAATGATGAATTATTTGTCACTTCTGCCAGCTGGATTTGTGTTTCCCTCGGAGACGGAACCCGGCGTGCAGTCGGCCGCGGATTTTTACTTGGAGCCGGGGGCGGTTAGACTTACAGATTTGAGAGTTAAACACCCCCACCCGATGCTGCGGCCTACCTCGACCACGGCCAGTAACGTACTACACCTATGAGCAATCCTAACCTATGTCGCAGGCAGTCACTGCCTGCTATCCTGCTGGCCATCGGCGCCAGCCTGTTCCTCGCCCTCGTCACTCCCTCCGTTCTGGCTCAGACCGCCGGCAAGGGTAATATCTCCGGAACCGTTAACAGCAAAAGCACCGGCAACGCCCTGCAGGGCGCCCATGTCGCCGTGCCCGCGCTGAACCGCACCGTTCTGACCGACAACACCGGCCACTTCGTCATCTACGACGTACCGGCCGGGTCGGTTGATGTCGTGGTCTCCTACGAGGGATTCAAGGACAGCATGCAGTCGGTGAACGTCGACGGCAGCCCCGCCACGCTCTCGATTGACATGCAGGCCACCGATATCCTCGTCA
Source organism: Verrucomicrobiota bacterium (assembly GCA_031392885.1). Taxonomy (GTDB): domain Bacteria; phylum Verrucomicrobiota; class Verrucomicrobiia; order Opitutales; family Opitutaceae; genus Lacunisphaera. Next base: position 54 of record JANMVS010000518.1, on the reverse strand, counting down.
TGGAAAAGTTCACGGTTTCCTCGGTGAAAGAAGGCCAGGCCCTCGCGATCACCG